>JAKAKY010000009.1 GCA_021824365.1 Bacteroidota bacterium
AACACTTGCAGTTACATTGAAATTGTTTAATTGTGTATTCGGCACAATTCCTTTTTGGTAAGTATTACCGAAAGAAAAACGTACATCGGTTTTTTCGGTGGAAGAAGAAATGGAAACACTGTTGGTAGAGAGTAAACCTGCTTGTATAAACTTACGCAAATTATCTTTACCACGTGCCAACCATGGGGTTGGTTGTACATGACCAATATAAGTTGAACCATCAGCAAAAGTGGTGGTATAATTTTGGGTAGGATCGTATTTACCATCATACTGCGGTAATAACTGGCCTCTGAATTGAGGGCCCCAAACATCATAATCATAATCATTCACTCCAACACCAATGGCACCGCCGCCACGATAATTAGCCGGACCGGAACCACCGCCACCAAATGCGTATTTGCCATTATCACCCGGGCCGTATAAATCCTGGTATTTAGGTAAAGCAATAAAACCTTTATTAATCTGCGTACTTGAATTAAAATCTACATGTATGCCCTTACTTTTAGAACCTTTTTTTGTAGTAATAATAATGGCACCATTTTTTCCCTGAAAACCATATAAAGAAGCCGCATTAGGTCCTTTTAAAATAGTAATGGTTTCAATGTCATCCGGATTAATATTATACGTATCTGACGTAAATGGTACCCCGTCTACCACATACATGGGCTGACTGTTAGCGCCATTTTCACCACGCACAATAATGCCGGGAGAGTGACCAATTTCAGAATTAATGTTAATGGCTAAACCGGCTGCATTCCCTTTTAAAGCATTAATGGGATCAGCTTCCCTTGCTTTTGTTAATTTAGTAGCATCAATTGTCTGTACTGCATAGCCTAAGCGTTTAGCTTCTTTTTTAATACCGGTTGCAGTAACCACTACTGCGCTCAAATCAGCATTTTGTGGATTCAATGCTATAGCAACGGCATCGGCATTGTGTACTACCAATCGTTTACTTTCAAATCCTACATAAGAAAATTCGAGCACATCATTTTTTTCAACAGAAATGCTAAAATCGCCATTTGCATGGGTAGTAGTACCGCGGTTGGTTTTTTTAACGGCAATAGAAACACCTTCAATTGGTGTTTGTGTAACTGCATCTACCACACGTCCTTTAAGCACTATACTTTGTGCATGAACGGAAGAAGCAGTGAACAGGCTAACCGTTATCAGTAACAGTAGCCTGAAAAGATTGAGGACAATTTGCTTCATAAACAATTTGTTTAGTTATGAGGCAAAACTATTCGGCCAATGTTATGAAATTATTGCGGCAATATTAACAAATAGTAAAGTAATATTTAACAAAAAGCATAAAAATTAGATTTTAGTTAATCAATATTAAACTTTTATGAATAAATTGTTAACAACATAGTTTGGCATTACCCTTTTTGAAGAAAGAAATAAACAACCAATAACAAGGCATCCTCTGCCCCGGTATTCATGGGGTTATGTAGTTCAGTAGCATCAAAAAACAAGGAATCACCGGCATCCATTTCATACACCTCTTCACCAACGGTATACCGTAAGCTACCTTGTAATAAATATTTGAATTCAAAGGCCTGTGTACTCACCGGTTGGCGTTGCGCATTGGGTATTATACGCAATAAAACAAAATCTAAATGGTATTCTTCAAATGTAGAAGTGAATATTCGTTGATAAAAAAAACCTTCTGCATTTTCTTTTTCAAAATGTTGATAGGCTGATTTTTTTTTAAAGATTACTTTAGTACCCGGTTGCAGATTAATATTTTTGAAAAACTCATTCAGATCAACTTCCAGCCCTTTAATCAGATTGAATAGTACACTTAATGATGGAATGCTTCTGCTGTTTTCAACCTGACTTAACATACTTTTGGTAATACCGGCTTTTTCAGCCAATTCCTGCAGTGTAACATTTCGGTCTTTCCTGATTTCTTTTAAACGGTTACTGATTTGTATAATAATGTCTTCCTGCATGTTGATGGTTTTAAAAGAATGATTACTTAAGTTGTGTAATATATTCAAATCAATCTAAACAAATCCTACTTCATAAAAGTAAATTTTATTTGATGTAGCGTTTTAAATTATGTTTAGCATCATAATATTGTTATAAGCCATTGCTACCTTTGTAATCTGTATGCTCAAAAACCTGATGATATTGTTGATGATGATTGGTATTGGTGGCGAAAGCTTTCAAACCAATTTAATTGAGCTTTACTACCGGTTGCATACTGCTGCCATCACGCAGGAATTTTGTATTAATAAAAACAAGCCGCAAATGCATTGCAATGGCCAATGCCATTTAGCCAAAGAATTGAAAAAAGCCACACAACCTGTTACCAACAATACCAATAGTAATAAAAATTTTAAGAATGTTGAGCTTTTTGTTAATCATTCTACCGCTTATATATCTCAATTAATAAGCACCATCTCCATTACTTATCCCTGCTTATATTCACTTCTTACAGAAGGATTTACAAACGCCTGTTTTCATCCGCCCACGCTTAGTGCATAGTTTTCTACACTTTATTTCAACTGAGGCAATTGCCATAAACTACTGTTTCCTGAAACAGGTAGTTGGTTATGGCTGTATATATTCATTTATTTAACATAAAATTATGCATAAAAAAATTATTGCAACCATTATATTGCTTATTATAACTCTTTCATCATTTGCCTGTGCCATTTGCGGCTGTGGCGGAAGTAATTTTTACCTTGGTTTAATGCCCCATTTTAGAACTAAATTTATTGGCATACGATATGAATACAGCAATTACAATACTGTTCTAACTAATAACCCAACACAGTTTAGTCATAATTATTATAATTCGGTACAAGTGTGGGGTGGGTTTAATGTAGCAAAGCGTTGGCAATTATTATATATCGTTCCCGTTCATTTCAATAAACAAATAGACGATGATGGCTTTACCAGTAAAAATGGTTTAGGCGATGCTTCCATAATGGCTAATTATTTGCTATTCCACAAAACCAAAACTTATGAGCACAATGCCGGAATAGAACAACAATTATGGGTAGGCGGTGGTTTTAAATTACCTACCGGGAAAATGGATGTGAATTTAAAAGACCCCAATATTACCGTTGCCGATGTAAATGCACAATTAGGTACAGGAAGCGTTGATTTTATATTGACTACCATGTATAATCTTCGCATTGGCAACTGGGGCATTAATACAATACTAACTTACAAAGCCAACACTGCCAAAAGCGAATATCAATTTGGCAACAAATTTACCGGAAGTGCCATTGGGTATTACAACATAGCATTGAAGCATATTAACCTGATGCCCAATGCCGGAATGATGTACGAAAACACTGCAGCAAATACGCTTAGTAAAATAAGTGTAGCTGCTACAGGCGGGTATGTTACTAATGCTATGGCCGGAGTAGAAGTAGGTATTAAAAAAATGAATATTGGTATTACCGGGATGGCCCCTGTAAGTCAGTATTATGCAGCCGGACAAACAAAATTAAATTGGCGAGGCGATGTACATGTAAGTTTTAGTTTTTAACTTTACCCAAAACCAACGAATATGAAGCAATTAATTGTAGCCGCATCGGCCTTGCTTTTTTTAGCAGCCTGTGCCAACAACAGTGAGAAAGCTGAAGTTAAAAAAGATACTTCCTCTGCCATGGCTTCCATGCCCATGCAGGCTAAGTTTACCGCAGATATGGTAGATAATCAGCGCGATCCCTCTTGCGGTATGCCCGCCAAAGCAGGTTTAGAAGATACCATTCATTACAAAGGCCATATAATTGGTTTTTGCAGCAAAGAGTGTAAAGATGATTTTTTGAAAGACCCTGAAAAAGGTTTAACCGCAGCCGATTTAAAGAAAAAATAAAAGATAAAATGAAGCCGCTGAAGCCTATTCCAGCGGCTTTTTTAATAATCCTAATTGTAACAATGCGGCATGATATTGTAACCAAACTTTTTGATACACCACATGGTTTACCAGATTGGGTTGATAAACGGTTACATTATTTTGTGTTGTTATTGTAAGTTTATGGCCAATGGCATTGGCACCTAATACAACAGCACCCAATGCAGATGTTTCTACAGTAGCAGGTACATGCACCTGCAATGCAGTAATATCTGCCAACATTTGAACCCATTCTGCACTTTCTGCAAAGCCACCCCCGGCATATATGCCAACTACCTGCGGATTGGTTTTAAGTAAAGCAAGTATAATGCTATAAACATTCATTAAAACACCTTCCATTACGGCCTTTATACAATGGGCACGGGTATGTTGTTGGGTTAATCCTAAAAAAGCAGCTCTCGCATGGGCATTCCACAATGGCGCTCTTTCGCCTGAAATATAAGGCAACACCAACAGCCCCTCACTTCCTGCCGGTATATGGGCTGTTTCGGCAACCAGTAAAGTATAACGCTGGTTTGTTTGCAGAATTCCATTCCTTAGCCATTGTAAAACGCTGGCACCATTATTAGAGGCACCCCCCATTACATAAGTGGTTTGTTCTAAATGGTAACAAAAAGTTTGCATGTTGGCATCTAAACGAGGTGAGGAAACTGTTCTTCTGGCAGCAGCACTGGTACCAATGGTAACCACTATCTTATCGTCTTCAATAATGCCCATCCCTAAATTAGCTAAAGGCCCATCTCCGGCACCAATTATCAAAGGAATTGTATTGGCCCATTGGGGCAGCACTTCATTTCTATTAAAAAAAATGGTGCTGGCAGGCACAATTTCAGAAAGTTGTTGTGTTGAAATATTGGCTAACGCCAAAATTGCTTTATCCCATTGTAATGTATATATATTACACAAACCCATTGCCGTTGCCAACGATGTATCAATTACATATTTCCCGGTAAAAGCCTGAAATAGGTATTCTTTTAACCCAATAAATTTTACTGTTTTTTTAAATATATCTGGCTTGTTTTTTTGTAACCAAAGTATTTTACAAAGGGGGCTCATGGCATGTACCGGAACGCCTGTTTGCTGATACAGTTCATTGGCCATACCGTTTTGATGCAGCGCTGAAGCTTCTCCGGCTGCCCTGGTATCATTCCATAAAATGCAATTTGTTAAAGGATTACCTGTTGCATCAATGGCTATAACACCATGGAGTGCTGCACTGAAACTGATACACAAAGGTGATTGTTGCAAATGGGATACCATTTCTGTAATACAATGAACAACTGCCTGCAAAATTGCATTGGGGTTTTGTTCTGCAAAGCCCGGGCAGGGATATATTGTTTCATTATCAACAGCATAACGATATAGCACGCTGGCATTTTTAGAAAATGCAACAGCTTTTATGGAAGTGGTACCCATATCAATCCCTAAAAAATACGCCATATGTACAACTTTTATGAATCGGCAAACAAGTTACGGTAAGTTATTGCAATGAGGCAAAATGGTTACTGCCGTTGTTTCAAAAATTGATAAAACTCACATTACCGATTGATAAGGTTTACCCCAAACACCCTGTAACCCGTGCTAATTTTGTAGCAATTGTTTACATAAATTATCTGCACTATATGATTTTTAACCCCAAAATAACAGACACACTTCAACATTTCACATTTCAGCAATTCATGAAAGATGTATTGGCCGGGTTAATAGTGGGTGTTGTGGCTTTACCTTTGGCTATTGCATTTGCCATAGCATCCGGCGTTTCTCCTGAAAAAGGTTTATATACCGCTATTATTGGTGGATTGATAGTTTCTGCATTAGGTGGCAGCAGAGTGCAAATAGGTGGCCCTACGGGTGCATTTATTGTAATTGTGTATGGCATTGTAATGCAATATGGTATCAGTGGCCTGGTAATTGCCACCTTTATTGCGGGCATTATTTTAATCATCATGGGTTTAGTACAGCTGGGAGCTGTTATTAAATTTATTCCTTACCCATTAATTGTTGGCTTTACCAGTGGTATTGCCTTAATTATCTTTTCATCGGAAGTGAAAGATTTTTTGGGGTTATCAATGGGTGCCGTACCAGCCGGTTTTTTATCCAAATGGTATCAGTTTGGTTTACACATTACTACCACTAATCTTTTTGCATTGGTAATTGGTATAGTAACATTATTGATTATTGTTTTCTGGCCGCGGTTATCGCATAAAATACCCGGCTCACTGGTAGCCATTCTGGTGACCACTTTGGCCGTGCAGTTATTTCATTTACCGGTTGAAACCATTGGCAGCCGTTTTGGTGCTATCCCTAATCATTTGCCGGCACCCATTATTCCTGAAATCAACTTTTCTGTAATTAAAGCCTTAATTCAACCTGCATTTACCATTGCCTTATTGGGTGGAATAGAGTCACTGCTTTCTGCTGTTGTGGCAGATGGCATGATTGGCGGCAATCATCGTTCCAATACCGAATTAATTGCACAAGGCACTGCCAATTTATTTTCGGCCGTTTTCGGAGGAATTCCTGTAACAGGTGCTATTGCACGAACTGCCACCAACATTAAAAACGGTGGACGCACACCCATTGCTGGTATCATTCATGCCATTACATTATTTTTAATTTTAGTATTGGTAGGAAAATGGGCTGCATTAATTCCCATGCCTGCATTAGCCGGCATTTTAGTAATTGTTGCTTATAACATGAGTGAATGGGAGAACTTTGTTTCTATTTTAAAAGGACCTAAGAGTGACATGCTGGTGTTACTTTCTACTTTTTTATTAACAGTGTTGATTGATTTAACAGTAGCCATTGAAATTGGAATGGTTCTCGCCGCATTTTTATTTATGCGTAAAATGATTCAATTTAGCGAAGTAAATCTGTTGCCAAAAGAGGCAGAAGATGATGACAATGCAGCCATCGATAATTTTTCTATTCCAAAAGAAGTGGAGGTTTTTGAAATTTCCGGACCACTTTTTTTTGGCGCTACCTATAAGTTTAAAGATGCCATCAAACTCATTGAAAAAACGCCCAAGGTGTTAATTATCCGGATGCGGCAGGTACCTATGATTGATGCTACCGGCATTAAAACCTTACAGGAAATATATAAAGAATCAAAACATCGGGGCACTAAGCTTATTTTATCGGAAGTAAACAGTACAAAGGTATTACAGGAAATGAAAACGGCCCGCTTGTTGTTTGCTATTGGTAAAGCCAATGTTACCGAAAGTTTTGATGCAGCACTGAAAAGAAGTAGTGCCATTTTGCAAGGATAACCCTTTTACACATTACCCCTGTTTTATATAAAAGCGCCGTTCCCATTATAGGTAGAACGACGCTTTCTTTGTTATACTGATTGCTGTGCTGTAACATTTATTGAATACCTGCCCGTTTTTTTAATTCTTTAATGGGCATAACTATCATCCTTCCCATTACCTGATTACCCCTGTAAGTAATTACTTTTAACATCACGGCATCTTCGGGTGGAGTTAATGGGGTGGAATAAACCGGATAATACTGATCGGGGAATGAATTATCAAAACTATAATGTATTTGCAGATTGGGCACTTCAGTTGCCATTTCTATTTGTAAACTACCTCCCGCATTTTTGGTGGCGGTAAAAATTGGGTCATAAATACTGGGTGCATATTTTACCTGCTCAATATCTAACCGCTTAAATTGGTGTTCTACCCTGTTCACAAAATCGGGCCAGTTTTTATTAGCTTTTGGCGACCACACTGTTTCTGAGATGGCAAAGGCTCTGGGCCAGGTCATGTATTGCAAATGCCGGGTATTGTACACCTGCTCAGTCCATAAATTAGCCTGCCCTCCTAAAATGTATTTACTATTTACACTATCCGGAACCGGCTCGAATGAATAGGCTTTATTTAACCGCAAAGTGGCATATACTCTGGGCTCAATGATGGAGTCGCCCTGCATATAATCTAAATAAGCAAAAGTGGTGGGGCTCATTACTACCTGGTGTTTCATTTTAGCCGCTTCAATACCTCCCTTCATGCCACGCCAGCTCATTACAACCGCATTTGGTGCCAATCCGCCTTCTAAAATTTCATCCCAGCCCATGAATTTCTTCCCTTTTGATTCTACAATTGTTTCAATTCTTTTTTCAAAATAACTTTGCACTTCTTCCATGGTTGTTAAACCTTCTTTTTTCATCAGTTCATGAATGGCAGGACTTTTTTCCCAAAAGTTTTTTGGGCACTCATCTCCCCCAACATGTATATAAGGGAAAGGAAAGAGTTTGGCTACTTGTGCAAAAACAGTATCTAAAAAAGTATATACTTTCTGATTGGCGGGGCAAAGTGTATTATCAATCAATGCAACGGGCGGTGCACCATGCGACCAGTCCATGATTTCCTCACCAGACCTTACATGATAGGTATCAGCTCCGGGGGTACACGATAAATCGGGATAAGAAACAATAGCTGCTAAGCTATGTCCGGGCACATCAATTTCGGGTAAAATATTTACAAATTTCTTTTGAGCATAAGCCACCATGTCTTTTATATCATCCTGGGTATAAAATCCACCATAATTGCGGGGCTCATCGGGCTTAGGTGGTGAAAATGTACCAAAATAACCCACCTTTTTTACATTCCATGCACCTACTTCAGTTAAGCGGGGTAACCCTTTTATTTCAATACGCCAGCCTTCATCATCGGTTAGGTGTAAGTGCAAAATATTGAATTTGTATTTGGCCATTTCGTCAATATAATCTTCTACCTGTTGTTTAGTAAAAAAATGACGGGCAACATCAAACATCAAACCACGCCACACAAAACGTGGATAATCCAAAATGGTTACTTCAGGTATTGCCCAGCTCACATTATTTACAATATGTTTACTTTCAATAGCAGCGGGTAATAGTTGCCATAAAGATTGAACGCCATAAAACAAACCGGCCGGTTCATTGGCTTTAATAGTTACGGTATTTTGTGTAACTATTAACCGGTATCCTTCCTTACCCAGAATAATATCGCGTTTACTGAGTATTTGTAATTGGATGGTGGCCGTTGAAAGGCTTTTACCCTCTGCTAAGGTAAATCCGGTTGCTGTTGCAATTTTTTGTTGAACCTGTTGCGCAATTGCTTTAACGTTAGCTGTGGGTGTATAGCCAATGGTGGCTGTGGGCAATAAGGTAAAACTACCCATGCCTTCCTGTACAGAAACCGGAATGGGAATAATGTTAATGCTTTTGCTGTTTTGATGATGCTGTGCCATAACAAGCGATGCAAAGCACCATAATGTAATGAAGGCAAACGTTTTTTTCATGAAGGCAAGTTTTGAAGAAATCAATCAAATAAATTCCGTTTAAAAATGTGTATCTGCAAAGTGTTGCACAATTTATCAAATTAAAAAGATGGCTGCAATTTCATGCATTAAAATTGAGATAGGGATTGCATTATTTGATAAAAATCAATGTAGATTTTTTGTGTTTTTACAACATCCATCCCAATAATAAACAAATAACCACAATAATAGGGGGTGGTATTTTTGTGTAATACAAAATGAGGAAAGTAGCTATTACCACGCCAATATCTAAAAACCCATTCATTTGCAGGTTCCACAATTCAATGAAAAGTATGTCTTTAATCAGGTAAAAGGTAGCGCCTGCTATAATACCTACCACTGAGGCATTAATGCCTTCTAAAGAACGGTAAATAACCGCATATTTTTTTAGATTATGCCAAACCGGGAAAAAGAAAAGTACTAATAATGCACTGGGCACAAAGAGGCCAATGACACCTAAAACGCAACCCACTACCTGCAAGGTGGGGTCGTGTTCACTTCGTAAAACCATTCCACCCACAAAGGCCCCAATGGAAAAAACAGGACCTGGAATGGCGCGAACAATACCGGAGCCTGTTAAAAACTCATCGCGATTCATTTTTAAAACATCCCGCCCCTTTTCCAATACCTGTTTCGATTCGGGCCGGGTTACATACTGTTCATACATCATGGGTATCAGCACATCGCCACCGCCAAAAACAAGGCTCCCGTTTCGGTAAGTATTTTCAAACAGGTTGAATGCTTTCCGGTATTGCCAGTTTTGCCGTGTAGCCGTTTCTGATAAATAACCGGCAATAGCAAAAATGAGTAAAAATATCAATAAGTTTCCCCACTTGGTTTGTTTGGGAGGCTCTCCTTTCTGTGGTATTCTTCTATCGCTGAAATTAGTAACTATTCCCCCTAAAACAATCAGCGAAGGGAAAATCCATGGTGTTTTAAAAGCAACAAAAGTAGCTATACCAGCCACCACCATAATTACCCTTGTAATGGTATTGTGAATGGCTACATGATACATGCGTACCGCAGAAAAAGCCACGAACCCAATGGCCATGGGTCTGATAAACTTAAACAGGGCAATGTTAATACCCATCCCATCTAAATAATTCAGCAGAAATGAAAGGGCGCCCATTAAAATACTGGCCGGTGCTATCCATACCAATAAAGTAATAATGGCTAAAGGAATACCACCGCGTTTATACCCAATTAAAGTAATGGTTTGGGTAGAAGATGCCCCGGGAAGCATGTTACAGAAACTTAATAAATCTAATAACTCATGCTCGGTAACATCTTTCCTTTTTTGAACAAAAGTTTTGAGCATCATGGCATAATGCCCCTGCGGACCGCCAAATGCAGTAATACTATAAAAAAATACTGTTCTTAAAAAAGGCAAATGCCGAAATAAAAACATGTGTTGTATGAGGGGGGTGTTAAATTAAGGGCATAAATTAAGCAAATTTATGTTCTCTTGTTTATATGAGGCATATGTAATTATTTCAGAGAATAAAAGTTGAGCTGCATTGTAAACGCAAATCTCCATTCTATCCTTAACACAAAAAGCAAATTGCGTGAAGTATTTGCTTAATTTCATTTCAAAAATAAGGCATGCGTTATTTAAACATCAGTTTGCTGCTATTCCTGTTTGCCTGTAACCATCCCTATTACAAAATGGCAAAAAATTATCCAACTGAAGCTGCATACAGTTTCAACACAGCTCCTGATTATAACAATTTAAACGATTGGGCTGCACATCCTTACAAAAATGATCCGGCAGATAGTGTACCTAAACCCTTAAAACCCAATTATCATCCAGACTCATTGGCAGATGTATTTTTTATACATCCAACCACTTATACTGAAAAAGAAAAAAATTTTGGATGGAATGCACCGTTGCATGATGCAGTTCTAAACGCCAAAACTGATTATAGCACCATATTATATCAGGCCAGCATTTTTAATGCGGCGGGAAGAGTTTTTGCACCACGTTACCGGCAGGCACATTTAAGTGCATATTTTCCAAAAACGGGTGCAGACAGTTTACAGGCAATAGCTGCATTTCAGGAAGCCTATAGCGATGTAAAAGCTGCCTTTGAATATTATTTACAACATTTTAATCAGGGAAGACCCATCATTATTGCATCACACAGTCAGGGTTCTACACATGCCATTCGGTTGTTAAAAGAATTTTTTGATGGAAAACCGCTGCAACAACAATTGGTAGCAGCCTATATTGTGGGCATGCCGGTTGCCAAACAACAATTTAAAACAATCAGGGCCTGTGCAACCCCACAACAAACCGGTTGTATTTGCAGTTGGCGTAGTTTTAAAGAAGGTTATACACCCGCTTATGTA
This sequence comes from Bacteroidota bacterium, assembly GCA_021824365.1. Lineage (GTDB taxonomy): Bacteria > Bacteroidota > Bacteroidia > Chitinophagales > Chitinophagaceae > Hydrotalea. The sequence continues at coordinate 11,528 of JAKAKY010000009.1, forward strand.
AACAAAGAGCATTTTCAGGCCATTGTTACTAACCCGCTAACATGGAGGGCAGATGTGCCTGACACTTCCCGTTTTGCAAATGAAGGGGCTGTTCTCAAAAACTTTAATAGAGTAATACCACATGTAGTGAATGCCGCTGTTGAAAAAAATATTTTATGGATGCAACAACCCAAATTTTTTGGCAGCTTTTTATTGCATACCAAAAACTACCATATTGCCGATTTTAATTTCTTTTATATGAATGTGAGAGAAAATGTTGTAGTGCGAAAAGCAGCACTTCTTGCACAAAAAAATAAGGCCCTGTTAAAAAACAAGGCCATTTTATTGATACATACCCCCAATTGAAAAAATATGAATATTGTTGGTTATAATTGTTTTATCAGAAGATAGACAATGCTTCTGAAAATTTTGTTGCCTGATAGATGGAAAAAAGATTGTTAAGTTTAATGAAAATTAAAAAATTGGGCGATAATGAAGCGTACACAAAGGTTTTCACCCAAAAGAATGATTTTTTACACAGTATTGCATATACATAGTCTGTAACTGCAATTGAATTATCAGCCCTAACCAGAAATGGGCGAATGAAATAGTAGGATGAAATAAAAAAAGAGCTTACTGATATCAGTAGCTGCTGATACTCTGTTTAGAAATGTAAATTACATACCATACACATTCAAAAATTTAATACGCATAATTTTCAATTGCTCCCAGCTAAACCCGTTTTCACTCAATTCCTGTTGTGCTACCTGTAATGATGCTGTTTCGCATCCTTTAAAATAATCCAAAATTTCTTCCTGTTCGTATTCATCCAACCATTCATCAATGGCATAATCCAGGTTTAATTTAGTGCCACTGGCTGCAATGGTTTCCATTTCTTCTAACAGCTCATGCAATTGCAGATTTTTATTTTTAGCAATAGTTTCTAAAGGAATTTTTTTATCAACATTTTGTATAATGTAAATTTTATTGTTATTTTTATTTGCCACACTTTTCATTACAAAATCATCCGGCTTAATAATATCATTTTCTTCCACATATTTTGCAATCAACTCCACAAAAGGCTTACCGTATTTTAAAGCTTTTCCTTTGCTTACGCCCTGGCATTTTTCTAATTCTTCTAATGTGGCAGGATACATTGTAGCCATGTCCTGCAAAGAATTTTCGAGGAAAATAACAAAAGGTGGTAATCCTTTCTTTTTGGCTTCTTTTTGGCGCAGATCTTTCAACATTTCAAACAAAACCGTATCAGCAGCTGTTCCGGTTTGTGCAGCGTTTTCATTATCATCATCATCATCAGTTCCTTCTTCAAATAAATGATTCAATACAATTTTAAATGATACCGGTTTTTTCAGGAATTGGAAACCCTTTTCCGTTAATTTCAACAATCCGTATTCTTCAATATCTTTTCTAATTAAATTTTCTAACAAAGCCTGCCTAATCAGGCTGTTCCAGTAATGGCTATCCTGTTCTTTTCCAATACCAAATTCGGGCAAATTTTCGTGGCGGAACATGGCAATCTGTGGCGTTAATTTACCCATTACTATATTTACAACATAGTCGGTAACAAAACGCTCATCTAGCGCTTTCACTACTTTTAATAATTTTACTACACTTTCTTTGGCTTCAATTTTTTCTTTAGGATGTTTACAATTGTCGCAGTTATGGCAATTCTCATCAGGCCAGTTTTCGCCAAAATAATGCAATAATAATTTTCTTCTGCACACACTGCTTTCAACATAAGCAACGGTTTCATTAATCAGTTGTGCACCTACCTCTCGTTCACTTAAAGGTTTATCGCGCATTAAATGTTCTAGTTTAGATACATCTTTATGCGAGTAATAAAGCAGGCACAAACCTTCCATCCCATCTCTTCCTGCACGGCCTGTTTCCTGATAATAATTTTCAATAGATTTTGGAATATTGTAATGTATTACAAACCGTATATCGGGCTTATCAATACCCATACCAAATGCAATGGTTGCCACAATTACCTGTACATCTTCGTTTAAAAATTTATCCTGCCGTTCAGCTCTCAGTTTTTGGTCTAACCCGGCATGATAGGCCACAGCTTTTATGTTATTGGCCACCAGTAAATCGGCCAGTTCTTCGGTTGTTTTACGGTTAAGCGTGTAAATAATACCGCTTTTACCTTTATGGCTGCTGATAAATTTTACAATGCTTTTAATGGTTTGTTCTTTGTTTAATTTGGGTAATACTTCATAATACAGATTGGCTCTGTTGAAGGAAGAAATAAATATATTGGGTTCATGCAATGCCAGATTTTTTATAATATCGCTTTGTACTTTTGGTGTTGCAGTGGCGGTAAGTGCAATAATGGGAATATCTGTATTGATAATATCCATCATTTCGCGTAAGCGCCGGTATTCGGGCCTGAAATCATGCCCCCACTCTGAAATACAATGAGACTCATCTACCGCAAAAAATGAAATTTTTAAATCGGAAAAAAATTCTAAATTTTCCTGTTTGGTTAAAGTTTCAGGGGCTACATATAATAGTTTGGTTTTACCGGCCAGCAAATCTTCTTTTACTGCTTTTATTTGGCCTTTATTGAGAGAGGAATTTAAGAAATGGGCCACATCGTCTTTTTCGCTGTAACCACGCACCAGATCAACCTGGTTTTTCATTAATGCAATTAATGGCGATACCACTATGGCACAACCTTCCTGCATCAATGCCGGTAATTGGTAACACAAACTTTTTCCACCCCCGGTGGGCATAATTACAAAAGTATCCTGCCCGCTTAATATGCTTTGAATAGCATCTAACTGGGTTCCTTTAAACTCAGAAAAGCCAAAATGCTGCTGCAGGGCTTTCTGTAAATCGCCCACCGGTACAGATTTTTTATATGTTTTGTTTTTAGCCGGAGCTACAGATTTGGATTTTGCTGGTTTTTTGGCAGTAGCAGTAACCTCAGTTTTTTTCTTTGTCGTTGCCATGTATGGAGATAATTTATCCTTTTAATTTTTTGTAAAGTGCATTCTTAAAGTACAGCTTTTTTCTGAATTAAGCAGGTTTTATTTTTTAACCGCAGAAAATTGTCTTGTTTTTTAAAAGGTGGGCGAAGTTAACAAAGCAACAGGGTAAACGCAAGAGTTTGTTGTTAAAGTTTACCTTTGCAGTGCATGAACCAGCAAATTATTCAAAAAGCCAAAGAAACCATTGCAATTGAAGCCGCTGCTATTGAACGGTTAATGGGTTTTATAAACGAACATTTTGAAGCCACCGTGCAGGCCATCTTCCAATCTAAAGGCCGCCTGGTGGTTACCGGCATTGGCAAAAGTGCCATTGTGGCTCAAAAAATAGTGGCTACCCTTAACTCAACCGGTACGCCTGCATTGTTTATGCATGCCGCCGATGCCATTCACGGCGATTTGGGCATGGTGCAGCAGGATGACATGGTGATGATTGTAAGTAAAAGCGGCGAAAGCCCGGAAATTAAAGTTCTGGTACCCTTTATTAAGAATTTAGGGAATCCCGTTATTGCTTTAGTGGGTGCACCCAAAAGTTATTTAGCAAAAGAAGCACAGTTTATTGTTCCATGCACCGTTGAAAAAGAGGCATGCCCTAATAACCTGGCACCTACCAGCAGCACTACCGCACAAATGGTAATGGGCGATAGCCTGGCCGTTGCATTAATGACACTCAATGGTTTTAATGGAAAAGACTTTGCCAAATACCACCCCGGTGGCAATTTAGGTAAGCGATTATACCTGAAAGTGGCCGATGTGTATACAGCAAATGCTAAACCACAGGTTGTACCATCTGCCTCTTTGAAAGATGTAATTGTTGAAATTACCCAAAAAAGGTTGGGGGTTACAGCTGTAGTAAATACCGGTAATACCTTATGCGGCATTATAACAGATGGCGATTTGCGTAGAATGCTCAATCAAACCAATGCTTTAGATAAAATTACTGCAGCAAATATTTTAACGCCACACCCCAAAACCATTGCTCCAGGCGCATTAGCCGTTGAGGCTTTGGAAGTATTAAAAAAATACGATATCAGCCAACTGATTGTTGCAGACAATAATACCTATTTGGGGATTATCCATCTACACGATTTAGTGAGAGAAGGCATTATTTAAACAAGCAAATCATTAACAGTGAATAAAAATTATTATGTAGCTATCATGGCCGGTGGAATTGGCAGCCGCTTTTGGCCCAAAAGCAGAACAGCTTATCCTAAACAGTTTTTAGATATTTTAAATACCGGCAAAACCCTTATTCAATGGACGTATGAGCGCTTTGCCTGCTTTATTCCTGCTGAAAATATTTTTGTAGTTACCTCACAGGAATACACATCAATTGTAAGCACACAACTGCCTCAAATGAATGTGGCGAATATTATTGCCGAACCCAGCAGAAAAAATACGGCACCCTGTATTGCATACATTGCTTTTAAATTGCAACAAGAAAATCCTGATGCAGCTTTAATTGTAGCACCCAGCGACCACATGATTTTAGACAGCGATACTTTTCAGAAAATTTCATTGAAAGCATTAAAATTTGTATCAGAACATACGGCACTCCTAACATTAGGTATTAAGCCAACATATCCCAATACTGGTTATGGCTACATTCAACATGATGCACACGAAATAAAATCGGGCATTTTTAAAGTTAAAACCTTTACCGAAAAACCTAATTTAGCATTGGCCAAAACATTTTTAAGCAGTGGCGACTTTTTATGGAATGCAGGCATTTTTGTTTGGAAGGTAGTTACTGTTTTGCAAGCCTTTGAAAAATACCAGCCCGAAATGTTTGAATTATTCGATAGTGAAAAAATCCATTTAAACACGCCGGAAGAAAAAAATACCATTCATCGCATTTATCCGCTTTGCACCAATATATCCATCGATTTTGCCATTATGGAAAAGGCCGATAATGTATATGTGTTACCGGCGGCGTTTGGGTGGAGCGATTTAGGAACCTGGAACAGTGCCTACGAAAATTTAGATAAAGATTATTTAGGTAATGCCGTAGTTAGCGATAATGTAATTGTGATAGATGCTACCAAATGTATGATAAGCGCCGAGCAGCAAAAATTAGTGGTAGTGCAGGGTATTGATGATTGCATTATAGTAGATACGCCAGATGTATTACTCATCTGCAAAAAAGAAAAAGAACAAGCCATTAAAGAATATGTAGCCGAAATAAAACGCAACAAAGGCGATAAATACTTATAACATCATAACCCGTCATTTTGATTCACCTTCGGTCGTATCATCGAAGGTTTTTTGTGCCCTATATGCTGTATTTCATATTTTTTTAACATTATTAATTAATTTTTAATAATTATCTTTCAATTCCCTGCCCTGTTTCAGGAAACAGACAATTCGCTCATCATGCTTAAAATATTTGCATATGGTAACAGTTATCATTCCCACTTTAAACGAGGCTGAAAACATTGTTTCGGTTGTTCATTTTGCACAAGCTGATGCATTGGTTAGTGAAGTGATTGTAGTAGATGACAAATCAACCGATAATACCGTGGCATTAGCCAAACAGGCGGGCGCCAAAGTTATTACCAGCACAAAATTGGGGAAAGGTGCTTCTATGAAAGATGGGGTTTTATGTGCCCAAAATGAAATTGTTTTGTTTTTAGATGGCGATATTGATCCTTATCCACACTTTACCATCCCTTTACTGGCACAACCCATTGTGCAAAATGAGGTTGATTTTGTGAAATCTTCTTTTAACAGAAATGCAGGAAGGGTAACCGAATTGGTAGCCAAACCATTATTGAGTATTTTTTTTCCTGTACTCATGCGCTTTAGCCAGCCATTAAGCGGTATGATTGCCTGTAAAAAAGCATTGTTGGAACAAATTGATTTTAGAGATGATTACGGCGTAGATATTGGCATTTTGATTGATATGCACTTAATGCATGTGCGCATAAAAGAAGTGGAAATTGGCTACATCGAAAACAAAAGCAAACCCTGGCATGCTTTGGGAGAAATGAGTAAAGAAGTAGCACAAACCATTATTTTAAAAGCGGCGAGTTCAAAAAATGCACATTACAATTTAGAAGAACTGTTGGTAATGAACGAAATACGTTCTCAAATGGAATTTGCACTGACAGAAAATATGCCTGAAAACAAAAAACTGATTTTGCTCGACATGGATAACACTTTACTGAAAGGCCGGTTCATAGATGCTTTTGCAGAAAAGTATGGCGCAAAAAAAGAGATAATGGACATTCGGGCAACCGAAACAGACCCGATTATAGTAACCAAAAAAATAGCTATTTTATTAAAAGGAAAATCGTTGGGAGATTTAATCCAAATTGCCGATCAAATAGCGGTAGTAGATGATGCGGCAGATGTTATGAAGGAATTGAAAAACAGGGGCTACCTGATTGGCATTGTTTCAGATAGTTTTGACTGCATCACCAATCATATCAAAAACAAATTAGACCTCCATTTTTCATTAGGCAATGAATTGGAGTTTTCAAAGAGCATTTGCACCGGCGAAGTAAAAATACCTTCGTTCTGGTTCAGCAGAAAAAACAGTTTATGCAGGCATGCCGTTTGCAAAACAAATGCTATGATAGCCATTTTAGAGAAACATCAAATTAAAAGAGAAAATTCCATTGCAGTTGGTGATAGTTTGAACGATATGTGTATGATTAAAGAGGCGGGAATGGGCGTTGCCTTTTGCTCAAAAGATGAGTTGGTAAACCATCATGCAGACATTATTATTCAAGAAACCAAATTTGAAGAATTACTGAAAGTTGCCAAATAATTTGATGAGGGTATGCAAATAAATACTCCTGCATTTTTGAATAAATAGCTACATTTAAAATTCATTCGGTATTCATCCGGCTTTGGAAAATTTATACTTGTTTATATTTTTAGCGCTATTGGCTGAAATTGCAGGAACGGTTGGCGGTTTTGGTTCTTCCCTGTTTTTTGTTCCTGTTGCTTCTTATTTTTTAGACTTTCCCTCTGTTTTAGGCATTACAGCTTTATTTCATGTATCCAGCAATCTATCTAAGATTGCTTTTTTTAGAAAAGGTATTGATGTTATGTTAATCATTTATCTGGGTATTCCTGCTGTGCTTTTTGTAATTGCAGGTGCCTGGCTTACACAATTTATTGCTACACGAATATTAGAAATGATACTATCTGTTTTTTTAATTATCATCAGCTTGTTTTTTTATATTTCAAAAACACGAAAATATCACCCACTAAGCTGAATGCCATTACAGGAGGTACTTTATCAGGATTTATTGCCGGATTAGTAGGCACCGGTGGTGCCGTCAGGGCTTTGGTATTCAGTGCTTTTCATTTAAAAACAGAAATTTTTATTGCCACTTCTGCCGTTGTTGATTTAGGTATTGATGCATCAGGAAGTGTGGTTTATTGGCATAATGGCTTTGTACACCAACACGATTTGTATCTGATTCCTATACTATTGGTGGCAAGCATCATTGGCACTTATATTGGCAAAAAAATTTTAAACCATGTTTCTGAACAACAATTTAAAAACATAGTGCTTATTTTAATATTATTAACAGGCCTTTTTACACTGTATAAACTAATGCACCAGGTATTGTAGTACCCAAAATAAACACTTATACTTATCGGCAGGTAAAAGGTACTATTACTATTCATTGCTTCATACTGTTTTTATTTTTCAGGCAGCTTTTTCTTAAAGCACTATTTTTATCATTATTTTTAATTTTTCCCAATCTTTCAATATGCATATAGTAATTGTACACAACACTAAAATTCCTGTTTTAAAGTATGGGGGCATAGAAAGAGTTATATGGTATTTAGGCAAAGCGTTAGCAAAAAAAGGGCATCATATTAGTTTTCTTGTACCGCAGGGATCCTATTCGTCATTTGCAAATATTATTGTATTCAATCCTGAAAAATCATTCAATGAACAAATACCTGATTCTGCCGATGTACTACATTTTAGTATGTTGCCAGGAGAAAATATTAAAAAGCCCTATATTTTTACCATGCATGGCAACGTAAATGATGCAACCTTATTAGATATCAATACCATTTTTGTTTCCAAAAATCATGCAGCACGTTTTGGGTCAACATCCTTTGTATACAATGGCATGGATTGGGATGATTATGGCAAACCGGATTTGACTAACCAAAGAAACCGATTCCATTTTTTAGGCGATGCGGCATGGCGTGTGAAGAATGTGAAAGGAGCCATTCAATCGGTTTTATTAACAAAAAAAGAAGAGCTGATGGTGTTGGGCGGTAACCGATTGAATTTTAGAATGGGCTTTCGTTTTACAACCGGCAGGCGCATTCATTTTTATGGGATGGTAGGAGGCGCGGAAAAAAATCATTTATTAAACCAGTCAAAGGGCTTGGTTTTTCCTGTTCGCTGGCACGAACCCTTTGGTATTGCATTAACGGAAAGCTTATATTTTGGTTGTCCCGTATTTGGTACCCCATATGGTTCATTACCTGAAATTATACCATCGGATGTTGGATTTTTAAGTGACAGTGCTACAGAGCTAAGTAAAGCCATTGAAGATAGTGAAAGTTATAGCCGTACCCGTTGCCATGAATATGCCAGAGATGTGTTTAATGCGGAAAAAATGGCGGAGGCTTATGTAGAAAAATATGAAAAGGTAATGAATGGTGAACAACTCAATATGCGGCCTCCGCAATTGTTATCCATCCAAAATGAAAAATTTTTATCCTGGCATTAATTATTCAACACTAATTTACCAACATGTCGCTCCTTATTGTATTTGTTGCTATTATAATACTCATACTGCTGATTACCTGGACTAAAATAAATACATTTTTAGCATTTATTGTGGTATGCATTTTTGCCGGATTAGCTTTACAACTGCCTCCCAATGCAATCATGTCGTCCATAGAAAAAGGCATGGGCGATATGCTGGGTTCATTGGTTATCATCATTGCATTAGGTGCCATGCTCGGTAAACAAGTTGCAGCCAGTGGTGCTGCACAACAAATAGCGCAATCATTGGTACAAGCTTTTGGCAAAAAATATATTGTATGGGCTTTAACGCTTACCGGTTTTGTGGTAGGTATTCCACTATTTTACGGGGTGGGATTTGTGTTGATGGTGCCATTAATTTTTTCTGTAACCTATCGTTATCAATTACCGGCTGTAGCTACCGGCTTGCCATTACTGGCCTCGCTATCGGTAACACATGGCTTTTTACCACCACATCCATCACCTTCTGCTTTGGTGGCGTTATTTCATGCAAACATGGGATTGACACTTTTGTACGGATTGATTATAGCTATACCCACCGTAATAATAGCAGGACCCATTTTTTCATCTTCATTAAAAAAAATTGTATCCACTCCATTACCTGCATTTCAAATTCAATTAATTGATGCAGAAAAATTACCGGGTATTTTTGTCAGTTTTATTATACCATTAATTCCTGTAATACTGATTGGCTTAACCACAGGTATTCAATCATTGAATCATACAAATAGTTTTTTATATCGTTTTTCAGGATTCATGGGTAATCCATCTGTAGCATTGCTCATTGCATTAGCAGCTGCTACTTTTTATTTAAAAGGACCGGAACAGGAAAGTGTTGCCGTTATTATGAACCGTTATGGCGAAGCCGTAAAAGATGTAGTGATGATTTTATTGATTATTGGTGGCGCTGGTTCATTGAAAGAAATATTAACACAAAGTGGCATTAGTAATGAAATTGTACATATTTTAGAAGGTACAGCCATCCCGCCACTGGTGTTGGGCTGGTTAATTGCGGCACTCATTCGTGTATGTGTTGGTTCATCAACAGTAGCCGGTTTAACTACTGCCGGAATATTGATACCCTATATTACTGCACAAGGAGTAAATACCAATTTGATGGTGCTATCGATTGGTGCAGGTAGTTTGTTTTTTTCACATGTAAACGATCCCGGATTTTGGATGTTCAAAGAATATTTTAATGTTAGTATAAAAGATACTTTTAAATCCTGGTCGGTCATGGAAAGTATTGTTTCCATTTTAGGATTAGCCGGTGTACTACTGCTACATCTATTTGTTTAACATTTAAAATATCTGCTGTAAATAAGGCTGACAGGCACTTTTACCCCAACAACATTCGGCCTTCTAATACAATTCTAATATACTGTTGCGCAAAAAAGCTAACTTTACAAATACCTTATACATAAATTTATTGAGTAATGCCAGAAAAAATTGCCGTTATTGGAAGCGGCAGTTGGGCAACAGCACTGGTAAAAATTTTTGCTGAGAGCGGTAATATGGTATCATGGCTTGTTCGAACCAAAAAGCAGGCTGATTATATTGTAACCAACAGAAGAAATCCGCGCTACCTCAGTCAGGCTGATTTAGACCTTACATTTATTCATCCTACTACTCAGGCAAAAAATGCCCTGAATAGTGCTGACTGGGTAATTTTTGCTGTTCCCGCTGCCTTTGTTCAAACTACTGTTCAATCATTGAATCCGCAGTGGTTCAATCATATGCAGGTAATTGTTTCTATTAAAGGATTTGTACCCGGAACGGGTAAAATACCGGGCACGTTAATTCGTGAACACCTGGAGCTGCAAAATAATTGCATGGTGTTAAGCGGGCCTTGCCATGCAGAAGAAATTGCACTACGCAAATACACCTACGTTACCATTGCAGGTAACCAGGCCGATAAAGTAAACCAATTGCAAAATTGTTTACAGCTTCCTTATATTAAAACCATTAGCAATACTGACCCGGCAGGTGTTGAGTATGTATCCATTTTAAAAAATATTATTGCTATTGCCAATGGCATAGCAGATAGTTTGCAATATGGCGATAATTTCAGGGCCGTACTCACCAGCAATGCCATGCGTGAAGTACAAAATATTGTAAATGCCATTGCACCTGTACAACGTGATTATTTTGATTCTGTTTATTTTGGTGATTTATTAACCACCGCCTATTCGGATTTTAGTCGTAACCGTACTTTGGGCAAATTAGTTGGCAGAGGCATTCAGGTAAGAAAAGCTTTACAAATGATGGAAATGGTAGCAGAAGGGTATTATGCATCAAAAGAATTGCATCCCATTATCCAACCATTAAGATTGCATTTACCAGTAATTAATAGCGTTTACCGCATGTTGCATTTACATGCCAACCCTTACCACGAAATAAAATTATTAGAACAACAATTGCAATAAAAAGAATTGAATTATGATATTAGCAACAGATTTAGATGGAACATTTTTAGGCGGTAAAAGTATTGATAAACAAAAGCTTTACCGGCTTATTAGAAAAAACAGCAACTTTAAACTGGTATTTGTTACCGGAAGGGGATTGGAAACGGTAATACCATTATTAAACGATCCTATTATTCCCAATCCCGATTTTATTATTTGCGATGTAGGTGCTACCATCATAAATGGGTATACGTTAGAACCTGTTGAACCTATCCAAAATGAAATTGAACAAATCTGGCCCGGCGAATTGAAAATTTTGGAACATTTAAAAAATATAGAAGGGTTACAATATCAGGAAGTTCCACAACAAAGGCGTTGTTCTTTTTTCATTCAAAGCGAAACAGAAATCAACCAATTTGCTGCTATAGCCAAAAAATTAGGCTGCGATATGATTCACTCTGCAGGAAAGTTCTTAGATATTTTACCCAAAGGTGTGAACAAAGGCAGCACCCTTACCAAATTAATTAAACACTTAAATGAAGATACAGAAAAGGTTTTAGTAGCCGGCGATACATTGAACGATTTAGCCATGTACCAATGTGGCTTTAAAAGTGTAGTGGTTGGCAATGCCGAAGAGGCATTAGTAAAGGCAACAACATCTTTACAAAAAATATATCATGCCAAATCTGCAGGAGCCGGTGGCATTTTAGAAGCCATTGAGCAATTTGAAAACCTGTCTGAATACATTACCGAATTAGATGAAATCATCATTCATAAAGAAAGCAGCAATATTCCTCAGTTATTAATGCTCTATCACCGCTTTCCTTATGAAACGGTTGAAGTAAATGGACAAAAACAACATATTGCACCCAAAAGCCCTAATGGCATTCTGCCAACATTACAAGGTTTTTTTGCCAATGGCCGTTCAGGTGTTTGGATTGCTTGGGAAGAAGTAACAAAAAAAACCGAACCGTTACGTAATGTATACATCGACAAAGAAAAATATCCCAACTTAATGGCTTCCAGAATTGGCCTCACCAAAAAAGAAATAGAAATATTTTATAAATCATTTTCAAAAGAAGCATTCTGGCCCACTATTTTTTCATTTATCGACAAAGCAAAGTTCAACCATCGCCATTGGGATCATTATGTGCACATCAATAAATTATTTGCAGAAAAAGCAGCAGAACAGGCCGACCATAATGCCATTGTTTGGATTCATGATTATAATTTGTGGTTAGTACCCGGCTTTTTACGCGAATTACGACCCGATGTTACTATTGCATTTTTTCATCACACTGCATTCCCCTCTGCCGATACCTTTAATATACTGCCCTGGCGTGGCGAAATTATTGGCAGCTTATTGCAGTGCAATTACATTGGCTTTCATATTCCACGTTATGTAGAAAATTTTGTAGATGTTGCCAAAAGCCTTTTCCCGGTAACGGAAATAGAAAAAATTAATTGCGCACCACGCTATTTAACTTACAGCACTGCATTGGGTGTGCAACAAATGACTACCCTGATCGATACTGCACAACGCAAAGTAAAATTAGGGGCCAATCCGGTAGGTATTAATGTGCAATACATTCAATCGTTAATGCAACAGGCATCTACGCTAAAAAAAATCAAAGAAATTAAAAACCTGTTCACCAATAAAAAAATGATTATTAGTGTAGAACGGCTCGATTATGTAAAAGGCCCGCTCGAAAAAGTAATGGCTTTTGAACAGTTTTTGCATGATTACCCTGAAATACACGGGAAGGTAGAATTGGTGAATATTTGCACGCCACCTGCACAAGGCATGAAGATTTATGAAAAAACACAGTATGATTTAGAACAAGCAGTTGGTAGAATTAATGGCAAATATGCCAATATGCAATGGGTGCCCATTCGTTTGTTTTTCCGCTCTTTCCCATTTGAAGAAATTATATCTTATTATGCTGCCGCAGATGTAGCATGGATTACGCCTTTACGCGATGGATTGAATTTGGTGGCCAAAGAATATGTGGCTGTACAAGGACAAATGCCACATGCAAAAGGCGTATTGGTTTTATCTGAATTTGCCGGAGCCGCAGTTGAGTTACCCTATGCCGTATTAACCAACCCTTATGATGCACGTTCGTTGAAAGACGGCCTGGTACAGGCATTGCTTATGAGCGAAAGTGATGCACAAATGCGCTTACAACGCTTATATGAACAGGTTAGTTATTACGATATTGATTATTGGGCGAAAGATTTTTTAGCAAATTTGAAGTAAAATATAACTACACTTTGTGTAATATGTTTATAATCCGGTATACTCATGAATGATGCTGGTTAATTGTATTATTCCATTCTGCAAACGAATCGGTTGTTTCAAATAATTTTAATTGTCGCAGCTGAACTGTACCAGGCATTAACGGTTGTAGTTTGTGTTAAATGTATACCAACATGTTTTCTGCTGAAGGTTCCATTTCCCAAATCATCAAATTATTTAGCTTAGTTAAATAAGAATGTGCGTGTATAAATGCTTTAGAAACCACTAACCGATGATCGAGTGGCTGAACAATGGCTTCATGTACCATTTTTTAATGTATTAAAATCCATCACAAATCCGGGGGCCGGAAAAAATCATCTTCCGCATTTAGAAGGGCAACAGAAGCATGTAGTATATATGAATGTCCGTGTATATTTTGACATGGGCCATCATATCCATTAATGGCATGGGCCATTTCAAATCTAAAAGTTTTGGTTACCTGTATCATCACTTTCCGTTTGTAAATGTATGCTTTCCATATTGCGTATTATAGCAAGGCAGCAAAACTATTTTGATGCTTTTGTTTAAAACATGACCCTAATCATTTTATTTGAGCCACAAATACTTTCATTTTGAGCCGTGAAAGCGAAAAGTCCTAAATCATCAGCCACAACAAAAACAGAGATTGTTTGTTCCAATGATACTAATCCAATGGGCATATTGCAAGGCAGCCGTTTATTAGAATGGATGGATATTGCAGCAGCCATTTGTGCACAAACACATACAGGCACCATTTGTGTAACTGCAGCGGTATATAAAGCTGATTTTATTAACTCAGCGCAAGTGGGCAATATTATTAGCATTCAGGCAAACATCACACGAACATTCAACACTTCAATGGAAATATTTGTGCAGGCGCATGCAAGGCCGGTTGTAGAAGGCAAACCCTCTTTAATCAGCGAAGCCTTCTTTTGTTTTGTTGCATTAGATCATCAGGTAAAAAAAACAACAGTAAATCCGCTCATCACCCGAACAAAAAAAGAAAAGGAAGCTTTTCAAACGGCAGAAAAGAGAAGACATTATATGGCCAATTTTCCATTAAAATAAATTGAACAACATACACCATTCTTTTAAATTCCTATTCATGATGCAAACATCAGCTCCACACAGTTTTCATATTCCGGTAATGGGTTTAGCCTATACCATTGATTCTCCCATTAAAGTAGCCAGATTTGGCATTGCTTCTACCATATCCATAGTAGAGGACAATTTAATTGAGATGATGCGTCGCTATTACTACAACGCCATCCGGGAAAACTATATTCCAATACCTGCAACAGCAAATGATTATCGTGCGAAAAGAATTACCGATTATTTAAATCTGGTGAATACAATTGTACAACAACAAATTGAAAAACTGCGGGCAGCGGCATTTGAAACCGGATCAGAAATTGTAAAATATTTTGAATTGCTACCCGAAAACAATACCTGGAAGCAGGTGTACAAATTATTGATGCAAACCAATGATGCAATTGAAAAAGCAAATATAGAAGAACAATTACGTCAGCAAATTGTAGCCGGCAGCATTGATGTAAACATTATGACCAAAGCCGATAAAAATAATTATGACCACAGTGGCGCTTTATTAGAAGATGGTTCTGATGCGGTTGCTGCATTAAGAGGTTATGCCAATAGCAATCTGAGAGAATCAACCATTGTTTTTTCTGCAGGGATGAATCCTAGGGTGTATAATTATTTAGAGAAATGTCCACAATTTGCAGCAGATGAGCAAGGGAATTTTAAAAAGAAAATTGCCATTAAAGTGAGCGATTATCGTTCGGCATTCATACAAGGGAAATATTTAGCCAAAAAAGGAATTTGGGTAAGTGAGTTTAGAATAGAATCCGGGCTGAATTGTGGTGGTCATGCATTTGCAACAGATGGTTATTTGATGGGTCCCATTTTAGAAACGTTTAAAACAAAAAAAACGGAACTAACAAATACACTCTTTGAATTATATTATAAAAGCAATCTTGCAAAAGAGCGGTTGATTCCCAATCAACCACCACCCATCAAAATTACGGTACAAGGCGGCATTGGCACTGCTGCTGAAACTAATTTTTTACAACAATATTATGCAATTGAAAGCATAGGATGGGGCACCCCTTTTTTATTGGTTCCGGAAGCCACAACAGTAGATGAAGCAACCCTGCAACTATTGTGCGCTGCACAAAAAGAGGATGTAATATTAAGCAAAAACTCTCCTTTAGGTGTTCGGTTTCATTACTTACGTGGTACCACTGCCGATAAAGAAAAAATTACCAGAATTAAGAATGGTAAACCCGGTAGCCCATGCACCGAAAAACATTTGGCATTTAATACAGAGTTTACAGAAGAGCCTGTTTGCACCGCCTCTGTTAAATACCAACGTTTCAAAATTGCACAATTGCAATCGCTTCAACTACCACACCATGAATATGAACATCGGTTAAAAGAAGTATTAGATAAAGAATGTTTGTGTGTAGGTTTAAGTAATGCAGCCGCTGCAGTTTACAACCTCAGTTTTGTAAAAAATTATGAAGCCGTTAATATTTGCCCGGGACCCAATATTGCACATTTTTCTAAAATTGTTTCTCTACAAACCATGGTAGATCATATTTATGGCAGAACCAATATTATAACCCATCCTAACAGGCCGCATGTTTTTATTGCCGAATTACATTTGTATATCACATATTTACAAGAACAATTAGAAGAAGATGTACTGTTAAATAGTACCAACAGAACCAAATATTTTACCGGTTATGTCAACAACCTGCAAGAAGGCATTGCCTATTATTTAAACTTAGCAGATAACGGATTCATTCAAGATACAAATTTTAAAAGCGATTTACTGAGTGCACAAGATAGATTAAAGGCCATTGTAAATAATAAAGTAATGGAATATTAAAAATGACTAAGTTTTGAAATATAACTAGTATAAAATTTCAAAAAAGCAAAGAGGCTGCCTAATATTAAACAGCCTCTTTTTGGTGGTGTGGGGCGGGATCGAACCGCCGACACAAGGATTTTCAGTCCTTTGCTCTACCGACTGAGCTACCGCACCATCCTTGCCCTTTCGGGGCAGCAAATATAGGGAAGTACAATTATTTTAAAGCAAGATTACCCAAAATTTATTCTAAATTTTATTTTTTAATGTGATTTTTTTTCGCCGCAGCAAAAAAAATGTGTTTAAAAAGAACAGTTCTTAGGCGTACGGGCAAATGGTATCACATCCCGAATATTGGTCATTCCGGTAACAAATTGTACCATTCTTTCAAAACCTAAACCAAAGCCTGCATGCGGTACCGTTCCAAAGCGGCGGGTATCTATATACCAGCTCATTTCTTCCACGGGTATGTGCATGGCCTCCATTCTTTTTTGCAGCACATCTAACCGCTCTTCTCTTTGCGAACCGCCTACAATTTCACCAATTCCTGGAGCCAAAATATCCATCGCAGCAACCGTTTCCTTTCCGGGTTCACAAACATCATTCATGCGCATATAAAACGCTTTAATGGCAGCCGGGTATCCGGTAACAATCACCGGTTTTTTAAAATGCTTTTCTACTAAATACCGTTCATGCTCGCTTTGCATGTCTATACCCCAACTAACTTCGTATTTAAATTTTTTTTTCTTATAAGCCGGACTTTCTAATAAAATTTGTATGGCTTCCGTATAAGTAATTCTTTCAAACTGGTTATTCACTACAAAATTCAGTTTATCTAACAAGCCCAGTTCACTTCTTTCATTGGCGGGTTTCTGCTTTTCTTCTTCGGCCAACCGCCGATCTAATAATTGTAAATCATCGCTATTGTGTGCCATCACATAACGAATCAGGTATTGAATAAAAGCTTCGGCGAGGTTCATATTATCTTCCAAATCATAAAAAGCCATTTCGGGTTCAATCATCCAAAACTCTGCCAAATGGCGGGTAGTATTAGAGTTTTCGGCTCTAAATGTAGGTCCGAACGTATATATTTCGCTAAAAGCCATGGCCCCAAGCTCACCTTCTAACTGTCCACTTACCGTTAAGTTGGTAGATTTTCCAAAAAAATCTTCTTTAAAATTTACGGTTCCATCTTCATTTCTGGGCGTGCCATCAAAAGGAAGGGTTGTAACCCGAAACATTTCGCCTGCACCTTCTGCATCACTGGCAGTAATAATGGGTGTATGTAAATAAAGAAATCCTCTTTCATTAAAAAATTGGTGTACCGCAAAAGCTAATGAATGTCTGATTCTGAAAACAGCTCCGAAAGTATTGGTTCTAAACCGCAGATGTGCTATTTCCCTTAAAAATTCAAGGCTGTGTTTTTTGGGTTGAAGTGGATATTTCTCCGGATCACTATCACCCAATATGTCAATAGCAGTAGCCAATAATTCAATGCTTTGGCCTTTACCCAAACTTTCTGCAATAGTACCCTGTACTTTTAAAGAAGCACCGGTAGTAATGCGCTTTAATGTAGCTTCGGGCAACATACCCAATGCTACTACTACCTGCAAATTATAATTGGTGCTGCCATCATTTAAAGCAATAAACTGATTGTTCCTAAAAGTACGTACCCAACCCATTACGGTTACATGAGTGCCAATTGACGCTTGTTGCAATAAGGCCTTAATTTTAATCCGTTGATTCAACATTTGGCTGCTTTTAAATAATCTGTATCAATAACAAATTCAGGGCTGCAAAGATACAGGCATTCCTTTCATTGCAAAGGGCTTTACAACTGCTTTTCCTGCAAAAACAACCTGCTTTTCATCCTAATACACTATTTTTGTGGCAGATTCAAAGAAATATTTCTTGATTTTGAACTTTTTACAGTAACATTGCAGCGGAAACAAACTGGTTTGACACGAATTACAATCCCGCAGACATATCAGTTTACCTCTTTTCCACAATTACCAATCATTTTCAAGTCTCATTGCATTATTTAAAAACAGATCGAGAAAGCTAAAGAAAATTTTTTCTATTCAACACATTCTATGTACGACATCTTACAACTGAACGACATGCTGGTTCCAGAACTACTGGACATTGCCGAAAACCTAAAAATTACCAATGCTAAAAAATTAGACAAACAGGATTTAATTTATAAAATTCTGGACAGTCAGGCAGTGGAAGCCAGTGAAAAACAAGATAAAAAAGTGGCAAAAAAATCAACAGGCAAATTCAAAAAAGCAGCTACAGTAAAAGCCACTACCGGCAATACTACTGAAGAGGCTTTTGTAATGCAAAATGAGGCTGAAGCAGAGGAAACAGTAACAGCCTCCGGCAGTAACCGCCTCATTATGCGGCACCGAAAAGCCAAAAAAACAGATGAGGCACCGATAGAAATAGGAAAAGACGCCGTAAGCTTAGATGAAAAAACAGCTTTATTGGCTCAACAAATGTTACAGGCTACCGAGGAAAAAGAAAAAGCAGCCAGAGAGAAAAAAGTAACCAGAGAGCACCACCACCTTACGCAAAAAAAC
>JAKAKY010000161.1 GCA_021824365.1 Bacteroidota bacterium
CTTAGAAATAAAAACTTGGGGGCAAAGAGAGTTTGCCTTGCTTGATCCGGATAATAATTTATTGACTTTTGGAGAAATTATAAAATAAAATTTGGCGGACAGCAACAATAAAAGCAGCCACTAAGGGGTTTTGTGTCAGGCGGACTGCTATGCAAACTTGGCGCTTTGCGCATCTATTTATTTTCCATGCTATCAGGTAGTTTCCTGCTCTGAAACCATCCCGAACGCAAAGTTCGAAACCAATATCGGCGAGCTTAACGACACCTTCACAGGTATACAATGGCACTTTAATTACATTATGAAAAAAATGTTTTTAAAACAACAATATGAAAACAACAGC
This sequence comes from Bacteroidota bacterium, assembly GCA_021824365.1. Taxonomy (GTDB): domain Bacteria; phylum Bacteroidota; class Bacteroidia; order Chitinophagales; family Chitinophagaceae; genus Hydrotalea. The sequence goes on from JAKAKY010000161.1 coordinate 341, forward strand.
CAAACACAATGAGAGAATTGCAAATATGACTTTTGCATCGGCATATCCTCACTACGTCAAAATATTCTACTTTTAAACTGTACTAAAAAGGGGGTAGCTTACATTTATCTGCGTTGAATATGAAAGTCGGGAATTTTGGAAGACTTGACCCGGAACTTAAAAAGTAAGGAATTGTAGGTTTGCACACTGCAGCATATTATATATTAGAAGAAGTTTGGGACGAATTCAATGGAAATTGGGAAAATCTTGCCTTTGAAATGGAGTTTTTGATATCAAAATTTGCCAATAAGCCAATTGAAGAAATATTTAAAATAGAAACAGAAGATATTAAGGAAGGAATTGAACGAGAAACAATAGTACAACAGAGAGTGAATCAAGGTTTTTTCCGTTCAGCATTGTTATCTTCTGATTATTGTAAGGGTTGAATTTCAGGTTTATCTATCCCTGGTTTTTTGGTTGCAAGTCATATCATTCCCGGGTCAAAAAATACAGAACAAAGATTTTACTTAGCAGCCTATCTCTCATTTCCGGATAAGACAGGTTAAATCAGTTAGTAAACTACAATAATTTAACCCTTTTTGAAACTTTATACAAAAGTAAAAGGCAGCTTTTGAACAGGCTGCCTTTTGCTTTTAAAAATTTCAAACCTTATGCCATATCAAAACGATCCAGATTCATTACCTTATTCCATGCAGCAACAAAATCATGTACAAATTTTTCTTGTCCATCTTCACAACCATACACTTCTGCAATGGCACGGAGTTCAGAGTTCGAACCAAAAATTAAATCAGCACGTGTTGCCGTAAATTTTACTTCACCGGCTTTTCTGTTACGCACCTCAAAAATTTCTTTCTTTTCAGATGTGGGTTTCCACATATAATTCATATCTAATAAATAAAGGAAGAAATCGTTGGTTAAAGTTTCAGGTCTGTCGGTAAATACACCATGTTTTGAATGATCGTAATTGGTATTCAATACCCGCATACCACCAATTAACACAGTCATTTCAGGAGCGGTGAGTGTTAACAATTGCGCTTTATCAATCAACATTTCTTCCGTTGATGCTGTGTATGCAGCATTGACTTTTTTATAATTACGGAACCCATCTGCTACCGGTTCTAATACAGCAAATGATTCTACATCTGTTTGTTCCTGAGAGGCATCATTACGGCCGGGTGTAAATGGCACTGTGATATTGAAGCCGGCAGCTTTCCCGGCTTTTTCAACAGCCACACATCCTCCCAACACAATTAAATCGGCTAATGAAACTTTTTTATTCCCTTTTTGTGAAGCATTGAACTCTTTCTGAATATATTCTAATTTATCTAATACTTTACTTAATTGTGCAGGATTATTGACTTCCCAATATTTCTGTGGCGCCAATCTGATACGTGCACCATTAGCACCTCCGCGTTTATCTGACCCTCTGAAAGTAGAAGCAGCAGCCCAGCCTGTTGATACTAATTCTGATACCGATAATCCTGAGTTGAGTAAAGTGTTTTTTAAAGCAGCAACATCTTTTTCATCAATTAATGTATAATCGACAGCGGAAATAGGATCTTGCCAAATCAACACTTCTTTTGGTACTTCTGGGCCGAGATAACGGGTAATTGGCCCCATATCGCGATGCGTTAGTTTATACCATGCTTTGGCAAATGCATCAGCAAACTCATCAGGATGTTCATAAAAATGCCGTGATATTTTTTCATATGCCGGGTCTACCCTTAATGCTAAATCTGTTGTTAACATAAAAGGATCATGACGTTTGTTGGGATCTTGTGCATCGGGTACGGTACCTGCACCGGCATTGTTTTTAGGTTTCCATTGATGTGCGCCTGCCGGGCTTTTTGTCAATTCCCACTCATATTCAAATAAAGTTTCAAAAAAGTTATTATCCCATTTAGTAGGTGTTTTTGTCCAGGCACCTTCTAACCCACTCGTAATGGTATCGGTTCCATTTCCGGTTCCAAAAGTATTCTTCCAACCTAAACCTTGTTCTTCAATATCGGCTGAGGCGGGTGCCAGACCTACATATTTAGACGGGTCTGCAGCACCATGTGTTTTACCGAAAGTATGTCCACCTGCTATTAATGCCACCGTTTCATAATCGTTCATGGCCATTCTTCCAAAAGTTTCACGAATATCTCTGGCAGCTGCCAACGGGTCGGGATTGCCGTTAGGGCCTTCGGGATTCACATAAATCAAACCCATCTGCACAGCTGCTAAAGGATTTTCTAATTCACGATCACCGGTGTAACGTTTATCGCCCAGCCATTCTGTTTCAGAGCCCCAATAGGTATCCATTTCCGGCTCCCACACATCTTCTCTTCCACCTCCAAATCCAAAAGTTTTAAAGCCCATCGATTCTAAAGCACAATTGCCGGCCAATACCAACAAATCAGCCCAAGATATTTTTTTGCCATACTTCTGTTTAATGGGCCACAATAAACGACGTGCTTTATCTAAACTGGCATTATCGGGCCAACTGTTTAATGGGGCAAAACGCTGGGAACCAGAGCCTGCGCCACCCCGACCATCATGAATACGATAGGTACCTGCACTATGCCAGGCCATTCGGATAAAGAACGGGCCATAATGACCATAATCCGCCGGCCACCAGTCTTGCGAGTTGGTCATCAGTTCATAAATATCTTTTTTCACTGCAGCCAAATCAAGCGACTGAAACGCTTTGGCATAATCAAAATTTTCGCCCATTGGATTAGAAAGTGATGAATGCTGGCGGAGGATATTCACTTTCAGATAGTTGGGAAACCAGTCTTGCAAGCTAGGACCACCTCCCGCTGCATGCTTTAGCATACCATGATTGAACGGACATTTCGCTGCACCATTTGTTTTATGGGCTGCTGTTTCTTGATTCACTGTATTTTCCATTTTAAATTGTTTTCGAGGTTTTAAAGTTCAAATTTACAGAAATAATAAAATAAGTTTTATTTATAAATGCTATATGATTATAGAAAACATCTATTAACACTAACATTCTTCCGCATGTTCCTTTTCATTGATGCATATGCATTGCATACACCATTAACAAAAACATTTTTTATAGAGGCTTTGTAGTAATTTGCAACATGCCTTTTCAGTTAAATGCAGTTTATCAACCCAGTGGTGATCAGCCGGAAGCCATACAACAGTTGGTGAATGGATTACGTTCCGGTGAAAATTATCAAACCTTATTAGGGGTTACCGGTAGTGGTAAAACTTTTACTGTTGCCAACGTTATTCAACAGGTACAACGGCCCACATTAGTGCTAACGCATAATAAAACTTTGGTAGCACAGCTATATGGTGAGTTTAAGCAGTTTTTTCCTGATAATGCCGTGGGGTATTTTGTAAGTTATTATGATTATTACCAACCGGAAGCCTATATGCCGGTAAGCGACACTTATATTGAAAAAGATTTAAGCATTAATGAAGAGTTAGATAAACTTCGTTTACAGGCAACTTCGCAATTATTAACCGGCAGACGAGACGTTATAGTAGTTGCCAGTGTTAGTTGCATTTACGGCATGGGCAATCCTACTGATTATGAAAATGGTATTATTCGTATTCAACAGGGTCAAATAATATCACGTCAGGGATTTTTACATGCGTTGGTAAATGCATTATATAGCCGTTCGCAAATTGAGTTTAGCAGAGGAACGTTTCGTGTAAAAGGCGATACCGTTGATATTAATTTACCTTATGCAGATTATGGTTACCGCATTTGCTTTTTGGGTGATGAAATTGAAAGTATTGAAAGCTTAGATTTAATTTCAGGAAAAAGAATTGGAATGTTAGAGAATGCGGCCATATTTCCGGCTAACCTGTATCTGGCTCCAAAAGATATTTTACAACAGGTAATACATGAAATTCAGGATGAGATGCGGGAACAGGTGGAGTATTTTACCCGTATCGGTAAATTTATTGAGGCACAAAGAATTAAAGAGCGGGTAGAGTATGATTTAGAAATGATTCGCGAACTGGGATATTGTAACGGCATTGAAAACTACTCGCGGTTTTTTGATCGCCGTCAGCCCGGTACCCGGCCGTTTTGTTTATTAGATTATTTTCCCAAAGATTTTTTATGTGTCATTGATGAAAGCCACCAAACTATACCACAAATAGCCGGCATGTACGGGGGTGACAGGAGTAGAAAACTTGTTTTGGTGGAATACGGCTTCCGCCTGCCCAGCGCTTTAGATAACCGCCCATTGAATTTTCATGAATTTGAAAGTTTGGTTGGACAAACCATTTTTGTAAGTGCAACACCCGGCGAATATGAGCTGGAAAAAACTGGAGGCATTGTAATTGAGCAGGTAGTAAGGCCTACCGGTTTATTAGATCCTCCTATTGAAGTACGCCCCTCTGTTAATCAAATTGATGACTTATTGGATGAAATAGATAAACGGGTACGCAAAGGCGACCGCGTTTTGGTAACTACACTCACCAAACGAATGGCAGAGGAAATGAATAAATACCTGCACCGCATTAACATTAAATCCAAATACATCCATAGCGATGTAGATACTTTAGACAGAGTAGAAATTTTAAGGCAACTGCGCTTAGGAGAAATAGATGTTTTGGTAGGTGTAAACTTACTACGGGAAGGGCTTGACTTGCCGGAGGTTTCTTTAGTGGCTATATTAGATGCAGATAAAGAAGGCTTTTTGCGCAATGAAAAATCATTAACCCAAACAGCAGGCCGTGCTGCCAGAAATGTTGACGGACTGGTAATTTTTTATGCAGATAAAATTACCGAAAGCATGCAACGCACCATTGATGAAACCAACAGAAGAAGAGAAAAACAAATAGCTTATAATATTCAGTATAACATTACACCCACTACAATAAAAAAAACCATTGCACAAATTATGCTGCAAACTGCTGTGTTAGATATTAAAAAAGAAGATACTACTGAAGCCTGTGAAACCAATCAAAAAAAACCATCTATAGCTGCTGAAGCCGGGATTGCCTACCAAACTATCCCTCAAATGGAAAAAGCCATTGCTCAAATCAAAAAACAAATGGAAAAAGCAGCAAGAGATTTAGAATTTATTGAAGCAGCACATCTCCGCGATAAAATGTTTTCCTTACAACAACAATTAGAAACACTTAAAAGCGCAAAAGCAAAGTAGAATCTAATTCTTCTACTCATCAAAAAATTTATTTCTTCGAAAAATACCTTACCAAAAACACTCCCATTTTCATTTTACCATGAAATGCTGTATATTGTTGTATACAATAACCTGCCTATATACCTTTATTTTTGAAAAATGAAGTCATTTGCTGCTTTAGTTGCTTCCCTGTTCATCTGCATTATCCATGTATTTGGTCAAATTCATAGTTTAGATTCATTAGAAGAAATGGCCTACAAGGGCACAACCAACAGTATCAGGATAGAAGGTTTATACAAACTATGTTTCAGCTATTTATCTATCGATCCGAAAAAGGCCGTTTTATATGGCGAAGAAGCACTATTACTTTGTAACAAATTTCCCAATGAGTTACTACAAGCCAAAGTATTCAACAATTTAGCACAGGCATATGATTTGCAGCATGAATTTTATAAATCACGCGCCTTATTGCATAAAGCCATTTATATTAATGTAAAACACAATGATCAAGTAGGATTGGGTAATGCACAAAACAATATGGCACTTTCTTATTATTTAGAGGGTTTGTTTGACAGTGCTTTATTTTGGCATTTTAGAGCATTAGAAACCAGAACCAAAATTGGCAATCCCCTGCAAGTGGCAGATAGTTATAACAATATTGGCATATTGTATAGTTTAACCAAGAATTATAGTAACTCAATATATTATTTAAAAGAAGCTTTAAACATATACACGGCAAAGAAAGACACCAACGACTTGGCCAATATTTATAGCAATATGGCTGATGTTTATCAACGCCAGGAGAAATACGACAGTGCTATCTATTTTTTAAACAAATCTATTTTTTATTCGGAAAAGGCATCCTCGCCTAATTTAATCAGAAATGCCTATTTAAACATGGGGTTTTGTTATAATGGAAAGAATGAATACAATCTTGCATTAAGCTATTTCAACAAAATTTCAATCACACCTAATATAGAAAAAGATGTTACAGTATATTCCTATTTATTAGTGGGTTTAGCCGAAGCCTATTTAGGAAAAAAAGAATATAAAGTTGCCATTCAGCATGCCGGGCAAGGTCTCCAATTACCGTCAGTAGGTGATAACAACAGAATTGAAATAAACAGTTATTTCTATAAAATACTATCAGAGGCCTATGAATACAGCGGCGATTCGGGAAAAGCTTTACATTATT
>JAKAKY010000162.1 GCA_021824365.1 Bacteroidota bacterium
TTCCGATCTCTAATCAAAAGTTTCTTTTTTCAATATGCCGAAATGCAAGACCATTTCAATAGCGATTACCTGCAAAGCAATACCTATCCGCGTGCCGATTTTAAAGGTGCCATCACCAATATTCAATCCGTAAATTTTTCGAAAAACGGAAAATATCCCGTTACTGCCCATGGCAATTTAACCCTGCATGGCGTAACCAAAGCCATTACCGTTCCCGGCACTATTGAAGTGGCAGGTAATAAAATTATTGCTAAAGCTAAGTTTACACTGCTTTTAAGCGATTTTAACATACATGCCGACCGGATTGCCAAAAAAGTAGCCATTCAATTCAATTGTACCTATCAATAATCCCGTTACTAACAGCCGTTTGTATTTTTTCCCGTTTACTTACCTTAACTTTGCGCCACTTCAGGTGGATTTGTTTATTGTTCGGCCTGTGCAAATTGAACTAATAAACGGTAAAAGCTGCTGCATATTCTTCACAGTAACTCAATCGTTCAACAGTTCAAAAATTTTTATGTTACCGGCTGCAGTAAGGCTATTCAACTGCCGTTGCGTCGCACACTGCATCGTTCATAACACTGCTCAGCCAGGCGCTCCGTAACAAACATTCTACTCATGAAGTAAAGCATGCGCCTCATCAGGCAGGTGTTGGTCAATTCAAATACTGTTGATTCAGGCTGTAGGGCCAAAAATAGAAATACCATGAAGTCAATCAAAGATTGTTTACAAGAACGCATACTCGTTATTGATGGGGCTATGGGCACCATGATACAACGCCACAAATTACAAGAGGCCGACTATCGTGGCGAGCGGTTTAAAGACTGGCCGGTGGATGTAAAAGGCAATAACGACCTGCTTTGCATTACGCAGCCCGATATTATTAAAAATATTCATCGCCAGTATTTAGAGGCAGGTGCCGATATTATTGAAACCAATACCTTCAGCAGTACCACTATTGCCATGGCCGATTATAAAATGGAAGCATTGGCTTATGAACTGAATGTGGCAGCCGCACAATGTGCCCGAACAGTAGCCGATGAATTTACGGCTAAAAATCCCGATAAACCCCGCTTTGTTGCCGGTGCCATCGGGCCACTGAATAAAACCCTCAGCCTTTCACCCGATGTGAATAATCCCGGCTTTCGGGCCGTTACCTTCGATGAGGTGATGGAAGCATATTACGAACAGGTAAAAGGTTTGACAGTTGGTGGGGTAGATGTATTACTTATTGAAACCATCTTTGATACACTCAATGCCAAAGCCGCCATATTTGCCATTAAAAAATATTTTCGCGACCAACATAAACCGGAGCTGCCTATTATGATTAGTGGCACCATTACCGATGCCAGCGGGCGTACTTTAAGCGGACAAACACTCGAGGCGTTTTATACTTCGGTGATGCATGCACAACCATTAAGTGTTGGTTTAAATTGTGCCCTCGGCGCTGCTGAAATGCGCAGCCATATTGAAGAACTGTCGCAAATTGCGACGGCATATACCTCTGCCTATCCCAATGCAGGCCTGCCCAATGCCATGGGCGAGTATGATGAACAACCCCACGAAACAGCGCATTTTATTGAAGAATGGGCCAAACAGGGGTATGTTAATATTGTTGGCGGCTGCTGTGGTACCACACCCGGGCACATTAAACATATTGCCGAAAATGTTAAAAACATACAACCAAGGCCGTTACCTGTTGTTGAAAACGAAATTGTATAATCGTATATCTAAGTGTAAAATATTATTATGAGTGAGCCCATTGTCATACATCCTTATTTACGTTTAGCCGGGTTAGAGCCTTTAGTGGTTCGTCCCGAAACCAATTTTATTAATATTGGTGAGCGTACCAATGTAACCGGTTCTAAAAAATTTGCACGCCTTATTCGCGAAAATAAATTTGAAGAAGCACTTTCTGTGGCCCGCCAACAGGTGGAAAATGGAGCGCAGGTGTTAGATGTAAATATGGATGATGCCATGTTAGAGGGCGTATCGGCTATGGCTATCTTTTTAAACCTGTTACAGGCTGAACCGGATATTGCCAAAATTCCCATCATGATCGATTCTTCTAAGTTTGCTATTATTGAGGCAGGCTTAAAGTGCGTTCAGGGAAAATGTATTGTTAATTCTATCTCTCTAAAAGAGGGTGAAGAAAAATTTATTGAGCAGGCCATCATTTGTAAATCTTTTGGTGCAGCAGTAGTGGTAATGGCATTTGATGAAGCCGGACAGGCTGATACGCTTCAACGTAAAGTAGATATTTGTAAACGTGCTTATCATATTCTTACAGAGAAAGTGCAATACCCTCCACAGGATATTATTTTCGATCCCAATATTTTTGCTATTGCAACCGGTATTGAAGAACACAACAATTATGCAGTTGATTTTATTGAAGCTACACGCCAAATAAAACAGCTAATGCCCATGGCAAAAGTGAGTGGCGGTGTTTCTAATGTTTCATTCTCATTTAGAGGGAATGATGTAGTACGTGAAGCCATTCATGCTGTTTTTCTGTACTACGCCATTCAGGCGGGTATGGATATGGGTATCGTCAATGCCGGTCAGTTAGCTGTGTACGATGAAATTGAACCTACCCTTCGGCAATTATGTGAAGAGGTGGTGTTAAATCGAAACAATGATAACAACCAGGCTACTGAAGCACTCATTGCCTATGCTGAAACCGTTAAAAGTAAAGGCAAAGCCGTTGTGAAAGATGAGGCCTGGCGCAATACCCCTGTTGAGGAGCGATTAAAACATGCATTAGTAAACGGTATTACCGATTATATTGATATGGATACGGAAGAGGCACGTTTAAAATATCCACAACCTTTAGATGTAATTGAAGGGCCATTAATGGATGGTATGAATGTAGTGGGCGATTTGTTTGGAACCGGTAAAATGTTTTTACCACAGGTAGTAAAAAGTGCCCGGGTAATGAAAAAAAGTGTGGCAGTTTTAACACCTTATATTGAAGCGGAGAAAGAACTGCGTAAACAGGCACACTTAGCTGCCGGCACCGAAAATACAGAAGCAGCCGGTGCCGCCAAAATATTATTGGCTACCGTAAAAGGTGATGTACATGATATTGGTAAAAATATTGTAGGCGTCGTATTGGGCTGTAATGGTTATGAGGTAATTGATTTAGGTGTAATGGTGCCCACCGATAAAATCTTAGATACTGCCATTAAAGAAAACGTTGATATTATTGGATTGAGTGGTTTAATTACGCCTTCGCTCGATGAAATGGTGCATGTGGCAAAAGAAATGAAAAGGCGCAATATGCAACAACCTTTACTCATTGGTGGCGCAACTACTTCGCGTATACATACTGCTGTAAAAATTGCACAGGAATATGATAATGGTGTAGTGCATGTATTAGATGCTTCGCGAAGTGTTACCGTTGCAGGTGCCTTATTAAGTACGGAACAGAAAAATGTTTTTTTACAGCAAATAGCTGATGAATATAAAAAACTACGTGAATCTTTCCTGAATAAAAAACCGGTAAAACAATACATTTCTTATAAGGAGGCATTGGAACATAAAATAAAGATTGACTGGAAGCAGTATACACCTGCTACCCCAAAATTTATGGGCAATAAAGTGTTTGATGATTTTCCTTTAGCAGAAGTAAGAGCATTTATTGATTGGAAACCCTTTTTTATTGCATGGGAAATGCACGGCAACTTCCCGGATATTTTAACCGATGCCATTGTTGGTGCCGAAGCTACCAAATTGTATAATGATGCCAATGCGTTATTAGATAACATTATTCAGGAAAAATGGTTAACAGCAAAAGGTGCCATTGGGTTTTATAAAGCCGGTAGTTATAACGATACCCTGTTGGTGCAACATGGTGCTGAAACCATTCATTTAGAATGTTTGCGGCAGCAGGTAAAAAAAGCGGCCGATCAGCCCAATTTGTCGTTGGCCGATTTTGTAAAACCTGCCCAATCCATCCATGATGCCGATGATTATATGGGTGCATTTGCTGTTGCTATTCATGGCATAGAAAAACACATTAAATATTTTGAGCAGCAGTATGATGACTATAATAAAATTATGCTACAGGCATTGGCCGACCGGTTGGCCGAGGCTTTTGCAGAATGTTTGCATTATAAAGTCAGAACCGAATATTGGGGATATGCTATTGACGAACAACTGAGCAATGAAGAATTAATTCATGAAAAATACCAGGGTATTCGCCCGGCACCGGGTTATCCTGCCTGTCCTGATCATACCGAAAAATACAAATTATTTGCATTACTGAATGCAACTGCAACAACGGGTATACAATTAACAGAATCATTAGCCATGTATCCGGGTGCTGCCGTTTGCGGCTGGTATTTTGCGCATCCGCAAAGCCAGTATTTTGGTATCGGTAAAATTCAACGCGATCAGTTGGAAGATTATGCCCAACGTAAAAACTGGACTATAGAAGAAGCCGGGAAATGGTTAAGCCCCGTTTTGGAATAACAGCAATCTATTCCATAAAATAGCAGGCAAAATATATAAATAAAATGGAATGAAATTCGGCAGCTACAAAAATTTAGGTATATCTGCCGCATTTTGTATAGTTTCGCTCCCCGATAATCAAATTTTTTTATTATGTCATTAGTTGTTGTCGGCTCCATGGCTTTTGATGCCATTGAAACGCCTTTTGGTAAAAGCGATAAAATTGTAGGCGGTGCTGCCACTTATATAGCCTGGTGTGCCACTAATTTCACGCCGGTTAAACAAATTTCAGTAGTAGGTGGCGATTTTCCGGAAGAAGAATTGCATGCTTTAGAAGCACGTGGCGTTAGTTTGGAAGGCGTTCAGGTAAAAAAAGAAGAAAAATCCTTTTTCTGGAGTGGCCGCTACCACATGGATATGAACAGTAGAGACACATTGGTAACTGAACTCAATGTACTGGCCAATTTTGAACCCAAAGTACCTGAAAGTTATCAGGATTGTGAATTCTTAATGTTAGGCAATTTGGTGCCTTCTGTTCAGCGCAGTGTAATTGAACAATTACGTCAAAGGCCCAAACTAATTGTAATGGATACCATGAATTTTTGGATGGATGCAATGCCGGAAGAACTGGAAAAAACCATTGCAATGGTAGATGTGTTGATGGTGAACGATAGTGAAGCCCGCCAGTTAAGCGGTCAGTATTCTTTGGTAAAAGCTGCGGCTACCATTTTAAAAATGGGTCCCAAATTTTTAGTGATTAAAAAAGGAGAACATGGCGCCTTGTTGTTTCATGGTAATCAGGTATTCTTTGCCCCTGCATTGCCTTTAGAAGAAGTGTTTGACCCCACAGGTGCAGGCGATACTTTTGCCGGTGGCTTTATTGGGCACTTAGCCAAAACAAAAGATATTTCTTTTGAAAATATGAAAACAGCCATTATTATTGGTTCTGCTTTGGCCAGTTTTTGTGTAGAAAAATTTGGTACCACCAAATTGCGTGAAATTTCAGCCAACGATATTACAGAACGTATTGAAGAGTTTGTACAATTGGTACACTTTGATATAAATCTGCAATAAAATATGCACATCACATCAAGCGGCCGTAATGCATTTGTGTATTTCGGCTTCTTTTTTATAAATCACCTGTCTGTGGCCTGATGATGATGTCTTCTACACAGGCTTGTGGCGATAAGTGTGCTGCTGTAAATATTAAATTCGCAATATCATTTACTTCTATAATGCGCTGTGGATCAATTCCACTGCCCAACCAACTATCCGTATATACTGCACCGGGTATTACCGCTGTAACTTTTACATGGTGCTGTTTTAATTCTTCTCTTAAATTTTTACTGAAACCCAATAAAGCAAATTTACTGATGCTGTAGGCGCCTCCGTTAGCATAAGCCTGCAACGATGCAATGGAACAAATATTGAAAATATGCCCTTTCTTTTCAGATACCATAGCCGGGGCAATCATTCTGGTTAAATGATAAGCACTAAAAAGGTTAGCTTCCATTAATTCCATCAGGGTTCCTTCCGGTTCAGTTAAAATGGAACCGGGCTTATATTGTCCGGTATTATTCACTAAAATATCCGGTGCACCTTTATCTAAGCACCAACTGCTAAATGCACTTAAATCATCATAATCCGATAAGTCTGTAGCCCGAAAATGAATAACAGATTGTGGATGTTGTTGCTGTAAGGTATCGGCAGTTTCTTCCAATGCAGCTATATTTCTGGCACATAATAATAAGGTGTTACCATGCGCTGCAAATTTTTTTGCTATGGCTTTTCCTATCCCTTTTGATGCGCCGGTAATGATGATATTCATGGCAATCACGATAATGGGTAATAATTTCTGTTACATTTGTTTTCAAATATCGCAAATTATTCAGAACAGTTAATATGAAATATCAACATATATTTTTTGATTTAGACCACACAATATGGGATTTTGAAGCCAATGCAAAAGCTACACTGCTCGATTTATATGCACAACATCGGCTAACTGATCGGGGTATTGAATCGTTCCCGCTTTTTTTTGAGCGGTATAGTTATCATAATGAACGTTTGTGGGATAGATATACCAAAGGTTTTATTAAACAAGATGAACTGCGTTGGAAAAGAATGTGGCTGGCATTATTAGATTTTAAAATTGCTGATGAAACGCTTTCGCACCAAATGGCTGT
>JAKAKY010000010.1 GCA_021824365.1 Bacteroidota bacterium
CCCCCAAATAGGCAGATGGAATGGTATTGACCCATTGGCGGAACAAATACGCCGCTTCTCTCCCTATAACTATGCATTGGATAACCCGGAAAGATTTATTGATAAAGATGGGATGGAAGCACAAAGTGCCAACTGGGCAGATGATATTGCCGGTTCTATTTATAATCATTCCTCAACATTTGAAGGCGGTTTAACAGTAACAACAGTGGGTGGTGATATTGGTTGGAGGTGGCAGCTCCAAGGAATCTGGTGGAGGGGATAAAAAAATTAAAAATAATGGGACTATTCAACCAAATAAAAATACCCCAAAACCTAACTTTAAAAACATACCTCTTTCCCTAATACCAATGGTGCAGGCAGTATTAGCGGCCGGGCCTCAAATAATGTTTCAGTACATATTTTGTTATAAAAATATGTAGTTTAACGTTTGTCAGGTGACTATCTTACTTCTACAATCCCACCATTTTAGCCGGTACCACCCATTCATCAAATTGTTCAGGTGTAACATAGCCTAATTTAACCGCCATTTCTTTTAGTGTAGTGCCTTCTTTGTGGGCTTTTTGTGCAATTTCGGCGGCTTTGTAATAACCAATTTTGGTATTTAAAGCAGTTACCAACATCAGGGAATTGTCTACATGCTTTTTAATATTGGCTTCAATGGGTTCAATACCTACGGCACATTTTTCATTAAAGCTTACACAGCCTTCGCCAATTAAGCGGGCACTATGTAAAAAGTTGTAAATCATCATGGGTTTAAATACATTTAACTCAAAATGGCCGGTAGCACCGCCAATATTAATGGCTACATCATTGCCCATTACCTGTGCAGCAATCATGGTTAATGCTTCGCATTGAGTAGGGTTTACTTTACCGGGCATGATAGAAGAACCGGGCTCATTATCAGGAATATGAATTTCGCCAATGCCACTCCGCGGGCCTGAGGATAACATGCGTATATCATTGGCAATTTTCATTAAGCTAACAGCTACTGTTTTTAAAGCACCATGCGCTTCAACAATGGCATCATGTGCCGCTAAGGCTTCAAATTTATTCACAGCTGTAACAAAAGGCAACCCGGTTAATTCAGCTATTTTTTTGGCTACCAACACATCATATCCTTTGGGTGTATTAATGCCGGTACCCACCGCTGTGCCGCCAAGCGCTAACTCGCTTAAATGCGATACACTGTTCTGAATGGCTTTTAAACCATGTGTAAGCTGTGCTACATAGCCGCTAAATTCCTGCCCTAAGGTTAATGGCGTAGCATCCATAAAATGCGTACGGCCAATTTTAACCACATGCATAAATGCTTTGCTTTTTTCAGCCAGTGTATCCCTTAATTGGGTGATGCCGGGTATGGTAGTTTCCTTTAGCATTTTATATGCTGCAATGTGCATGGCTGTTGGAAAGGTGTCGTTAGATGATTGTGATTTATTCACGTCATCATTAGGGTGTAAAAACTTTTCTTTATCCGTTAATTGTCCGCCTTGCAATACATGTGCTCTATAAGCAATTACTTCATTTACATTCATATTACTTTGTGTGCCGCTACCGGTTTGCCATACTACCAATGGAAACTGGTCATCTAATTTTTCGGCTAAAATTTCATCGCAAACAGTAGCAATGGCCTTGCATTTTTCTTCCGGTAAAACCCCCAATTCAAAATTGGCTAAAGCAGCCGCTTTTTTTAAATAGGCAAATGCCTGTATAATGGGTTTAGGCATTTGATTAATATCTCTGGCAATTTTAAAATTTTCTACACTTCTCTCTGTTTGTGCGCCCCAATATACATGTGCCGGTACTTTTACCTCGCCCATGGTATCTTTTTCAATTCTGTATTCCATACGGTCTGTTTTAAAGTAAAAAAATCTTGTTTGTAAGTGGCCGCAAAGTTATGACTAAGTTTTGTTTGGGTTTAAAATTGTAGCTTTTGTTTCGTTAAGCAGTATAATCCCGTAATATTGATTGCCTAAAACAAATTATATGGTGTATAAACTTGGGATATTGGTTAGTGTATTGATGTTATCAATAATGGGTAAAACACAAACCGACGCTAATGGATTACCCTTATTGCCCATCCCTTCTCATGCACAATTGGTATGGCAAAACCAGGCTTTTTATTTGTTTGTTCATTTTGGCCCCAACACATTTACCGATAAAGAATGGGGTTTGGGTGATGAGCCTGAAAATGTGTTCAATGCAACCGCATTGAATTGTAATCAATGGGCACGAATTGCCAAAGCGGCCGGCGCCAATGGCATTATATTAACAGCCAAACACCACGATGGTTTTTGTTTATGGCCCAGTCAATTCAGTACACATACGGTGGCACAAAGCAAATGGCAAAATGGTAAAGGCGATGTATTAAAAGCCTGTGCCGAGGCCTGCAAAGCAAATGGATTATCATTTGGTGTGTATTTATCGCCCTGGGACAGAAATCATCCGCAATATGGAACACCGGCCTATAATACCGTGTTTGTAAACATGTTGAAAGAAATTTTTACCCATTACGGACCTATTGCCGAACTGTGGTGGGATGGCGCCAATGGTGAAGGGTCAAACGGGAAAAAACAAATATATGACTGGTCTTTGTTTACGAAAACGGTTCGCCAGCTTTCGCCTCAAACGCTTATTTTCAGTGATATTGGCCCTGATATAAGATGGGTAGGCAATGAAAAAGGTATTGCAGGCACTACCAATTGGAACAACTTAGATACAGCAGGATTTTTTCGTGGAATGGGTGCGCCGCCTACAGATACTTTACAATCGGGCAATTACAATGGCCGTTGTTTTATACCCGCTGAATGTGATGTAAGTATCAGGCCAGGTTGGTTTTATCATGCCAATGAAGATAGTTTGGTAAAAACCCCGCAACAGTTGTTTGGTTTGTATGCCAAAAGTATTGGAAGAGGCGCCAACTTATTACTGAATGTGCCACCCAGCCGGCAAGGGCTTTTTAGTGCCCCCGATTCGGCTGCCTTAATGGGATTTAAAACTTTACGTGAGCAAACATTTGCAACAGAGTTATTGAAAAAAAATGCCATGATGAATACGATACATCTGAGTAAAAAAGATGTAAGGCGAAGGTATCCCGGGTATAACTATATTTTTAAAAAACCAATGGTGTTGAATTGTTTGGTGTTGGAAGAAGATGTGACACGGGGCCAGGCCATCAGTAGCCTGAAAATTACCCTGAGTTGGCATGGCGAAGTACAACAATCGATTAACATTACCACAGTTGGAAATCAACGCATGATTTGCTTTCCCAATTGCAACGCAACAGAAATTTCGGTGGTAGTAGCCGGTGCCAAAAATTTACCCTATTTAAAAAGTATCAGGGCTTATCAAATACCGGATGAATTATTACCCTATGTATTATAATTTTTTATTTTCCACTAAATAAAGGCTTCCTTTTTTCCATAAAAGCCTGTGTGCCTTCCTGCATATCATCGGTAGCAAAACAAAAACCAAAAGCATCAATTTCAACCGCATAACCATCTCTGGCTTCATCAAAGGCAGCATTTACGGCGCTAATACAGGCGCCTATGGCCAGCGGTGCTTTGGTATTAATATTGGCCAAAAGCCGGTAAGTTTCCGGCAATAATTGTGCAGCTTCAAATACCTGATTTACTAAGCCGTATTGTAGTGCGGTAGCAGCATCAATCATGTTACCGCTGATTAATAATTCAATGGCACGGCCTTTACCAATAAGTTGTACCAAACGTTGTGTACCCCCATAGCCGGGTATTAAACCTAAGTTTACTTCGGGCTGGCCAAATTTAGCGTTATTGGATGCCACTCTAAAATGGCAACTCATGGCCAACTCGCAACCGCCGCCTAACGCAAAGCCATTGACGGCGGCTATAATGGGCTTGGGACAGTTTTCTATTCTAAAAAAAGTATCTTGTCCGGCTTTGGCCAATGCTTTCCCTTCTTCAACGGTTAATCCTTTAAACTCGGTAATATCTGCACCGGCAACAAATGCCTTCGTGCCTGCACCGGTAATAACTGCCGATAAAATATCATCATTGGTGTATACTTCATCCAATACTTTATTCAAATCTTCAAAAACAGCTTTGTTTAAAGCATTTAATTTATCGGGGCGGTTAATAGTAATGGTAAATATGTTGTTGTTGAGCCCGGTTAAAATAGTAGTATACATCGTTTAAAATTTTCGGTGTTCAATCGTCCATTCCTGAATATATTGCGCAATTTCGCTAATGGGTGTACCCGGAGCAAATAATTTTCCTACGCCTGATTGTTGTAGTGCTTGCATGTCATCATCCGGTATAATGCCGCCGCCTGTTAATAAAACATCCTCCATTTGTTTTTCCTTCATTAATGC
This sequence comes from Bacteroidota bacterium, assembly GCA_021824365.1. GTDB lineage: Bacteria > Bacteroidota > Bacteroidia > Chitinophagales > Chitinophagaceae > Hydrotalea. The sequence goes on from JAKAKY010000010.1 coordinate 4,346, forward strand.
TAATATACTGGGAAAAACCGTCATGTGTGCACCACTTAAAATACTCACGCCAATGGCATCTACATCTTCCTGTAAAGCAGCATTTACTACCATTTCAGGTGTTTGCCGTAATCCTGTGTAAATAACTTCCATTCCTGCATCACGAAGAGCAGTGGCAATAATTTTTGCGCCCCTGTCGTGGCCATCTAACCCCACTTTCGCTACCAACACCCGAATGGGCCTGTTCATTACTGTTGTCATGCAATCGTTTGATTTGTGTTGGCAAAAGTAAGTAAAGCATCGTTATGGCAGGGCATATCGGTAATAAGGCGCTTTTAACTGCGCAATTCTTTTTTCTATCCATGGGTTTAATTGCTGATTGCCATTTTGAAAAAATATAATTTTTGTACCATTCTCTCTGGCTAAAGGATTATTCAGGGAATCAACCACTGTATGTTTTTCAAATAACTGAAATACTGTATCTGTAATATCGGGCATCCGCTTTCCCACCAATAAAATATGTTGAATGTGATAATGATTGGGCATCCACAATAAAAATGAAGCATTATCGCTATATACTTCGGGCAAATGATATTGGTGTCCGTAATAATTCATGGCTCCTGCAAATGCATAGTTGCGGCAGTAAATCAGGGTATTGGTTTTTTCTGTTGCCGATAAACTATTGTAAAAATGCGCCAGTTTAGCGGTGGTGCTTTTCCAGCCTGTCATATCGGCAAAATCTTGTGGCAGAGGGTGCATTTGTTGGTCTTCCCATTGAAATAAACCGGTTTTGTTTAAATGGGTACGCGAATAATAAGCTGCTAATTTTTTCGGAGATGCCACCGGTAATAATAATGGCAGGGCAAATAAACCCAATAATACGGGAAATGCCAATGCCGGATATTTTATCCAGCGTGCATGGCTTTGCATAAATTGTTCAATTGCATAACCGCCAAAGGCAAACAAAACAGGATATAGCCCTAACGCATAATAATCTTTTCCATGCAATAGCAACAATAATGTAATCACGGTTAAATAAGCCCATCCAAATAACCTGAATTTTTTGCCTGTAGGTGAGAAAAACACCCAAATGAGGCCGGTAAGCCATATATAAAAACAAGGTAGGTTCATAATCAACTGTCCCATTAAAAAATCTTTGTGGCCAATATGTACCAACTGTGATTGTTCTAATACCTGCATGTGGTGCATTACAGGAAAACGGTGTGTATATTGCCAGAAAAGATTGGGTAAAAAAATCAGAAAGCCTATAATGGCGGCAATGTAAACCGTAGGTTGGGTAAACAGCTTTCTTTGTTGGGTTAATAATACACCAACAGTAATGCCTATAGCATAAAACAAAACAGAATCTTTACTTAAAAAGCCTAAACCCAATGCAATACCACTAATATAAATCCATTTGCGATTTTCAGTAACTATCCATTGAAACCAGCAAAAACCAATGGCAGTATAAAAAAATACTTCTAAAAAATTGGGTTGAAATAAATAGAACAATCGTAAGTAGCCATCTAATACAAAAGGTAACCAACCTAATACAATTGCCAAAGTTTTGCCACCTAATTGAATAATGATTTTACCTGCTAACAAAAAAGTAAAACAGCCGAATAATGCGGGCCAAATTTTAATCCAGAACATACCACCACCAAAATAATTTGAAATCCATCCAAACAAAGAGAGTAGCGGTGGTGCTTCTAAATACCCCCATGCTAAGTGCCTTGCTTCGGCTAAATATAAAAATTCATCCCGGTGTGGTTCATAAATACTGCTTTGCAAAAAAAAAGGCAGTACCAATTGTATGCCTGCCAATACAAACAGTAATTGATGGGTACTCTTCATTTTTTTATGGTAAGATAATGTATGGCAATTCATTCAACAAAAAATACTTACTGCAGTAATTGCAAGGTATGTTTTATGCGATGAATAGTGGCGGCTTTACCAATAGCTGCTGCAATATCAAATACATGCGGACCAAATTTTCCACCCACTAACATAATTCTGAAGGGCAACATTAACTCGCCGGGTTTTAATTGATGTGCTGCTGCCATTTCTTTAAAATCTTTTTCTAAATTTTCTGTATCCCATGTAGTGGCTAATTCTAAGTTGCGTATTAATTCTACAAAAAATTGTTGTTGGGTAGCATTCCATTTGCCGGCGATAGAAGCCGTATCTATATGTTCAGGGTGTTGAAAGAAAAAAGAAGATTGCTCCACAAAGTCGGGTAATAACTGGCAACGTTCTTTCACCAATTCCATTACTTTGTGTAAATAAGCATCATTTGTTATGGTAATGCCTGCTTTGGCAAAATAAGGTTTTACATTGGCAACATAATGCTGAACGGGTAGTTGTTGTAACCAGGAATGGTTAAACCATTTGGCTTTTTCATAATCGAATTTGGCGCCGCCTTTGTGTATTCGTTTAATTGAAAATTTTTCAATCAGTTCTTGTAATGAAAATATTTCTTGTCCGCTGCCATCATTCCACCCCAACATGGCGAGCATATTCACAAAAGCTTCGGGTAAAAAACCTCGCTCTTTAAAACCGGTGGTAGTATTGCCGGTGACGGGGTCGGTCCAATCCATGGCAAATACCGGGAAACCCAGTCTTTCTCCATCACGTTTGCTGAGTTTGCCATTGCCATCGGGTTTTAAGATTAAAGGCAAATGTGCCCATTTTGGCATTTTATCTAATCCAAACAAATATTTCCATAATAAAATATGAATTGGTGCACTGGGTAACCATTCTTCTCCTCTAAATGCATGGGTTATTTGCATTAAAAAATCATCTACTACAACTGCCAGGTGGTAGGTGGGCATACCATCGGCTTTCAATAAAGCTTTATCATCGCTTAAACCTGTATTAAAGTCAACGGTACCTCTAATCATATCATGGCAGGTAACTGTTTCATTTTCCGGCATTTTAATGCGTATAACGTATGGAGTGTTATTGGCTAATTTTTGTAAAACTACTTCGGAGCTTAAAGTAAGTGAGTTAGTGCATTGCCGGCGGGTTTGGTGGTTGTATTGAAAATTAGGTACGCCTTTGCGTTTTTCTTCTAATTGCTCCGGAGTATCAAAGGCATAATAAGCATAGCCTTTTTCAATCAGTTCTAGTGCATATTGTTTATAGATGGCTTTTCTTTCGCTCTGGCGGTAGGGTGCAAATGGGCCACCGTTAACCGTACTTTCATCCGGTGTTAATCCACACCATTGTAAACAATCAAATATATATTGTTCGGCACCTGCTACAAAACGGGTTTGGTCGGTATCTTCTATTCGTACAATAAAACTGCCCTGGTGTTGTTTGGCAAATAAGTAATTAAATAATACGGTGCGTACACCTCCTAAATGCAAACCACCGGTAGGCGATGGCGCAAAACGAACCCTTATATTTTTATTTTCCATGCTGCAAAGATAATACTGCCGCTTACTTTCTGTGCGCCTGAATGTATTTAGAAATATCTTTGTACCATGTATTTTGTAAAAACACCGTGGTGGTTGCGCAGCTTATATCCGGCTTTAACCTGGCGTATTCCGGTAAAGGAAAAAATTTTATTTCTCACTTTTGATGATGGGCCTGAAATAACTGCTACTCCTTTTGTGTTAAATATATTAAAGCAATACCATGCAAAAGCTACTTTTTTTTGTTTGGGTAAAAACGTTGCAGCGCATCGCACTATTTATGAACGCATATTGGCTGAAGGGCATGCGGTTGGTAATCATACTTACCAACATGTAAATGGATGGAAGGTAGATAACAAAACCTATTTGAATGATGCATTAGAAGCTGCTAAATATATTGACAGTGCATTGTTCCGGCCACCTTATGGGCGTATTACCCGTTTCCAGTCGGCCGTTTTGCAAAGCGCCCCCCAAACGGGCATGCAACGTAATTTTAAAATCATCATGTGGGATATACTGAGTGGCGATTTTGATGTGCATATTTCATCAGTTGAATGTTTAGCCAATGTAGTAACCCATGCACAAGCCGGTTCAATAATAGTTTTTCATGATAGTGTAAAAGCATTTCCACATTTGCAATATGTGTTGCCAAAAGTGTTGGCACATTTTACTGAAAAAGGTTTTCAATTTAAATCTATACCTAACTTAAAAAAATGGCCAGAGTAAATACTCCGGCCCTGTTTATTCCGTACCCTATGAAAACAAAATTTAATTTGTTTTTTTTAATTTTTTTTCAAACAGACAATAGTAACACTTAAACGTTGCCTGTTTAATTTTATTGTGAATAAAATATTTTTTATGCTATTGACTGATACACACACACATTTATATGTAGAAGAATTTAATGCTGATAGAGATGCAGTAGTGCAACGTGCCATTAGTGCAGGTATTACTAAAATGTTTTTACCTGCTATTGATGCAGGTACTTATGATGCCATGATGGATATGGAAAAAAAATATCCTGAACATTGTTTTGCCATGATGGGTTTACATCCTTGTTCCGTAAATGAAAATGTGAATAATGCTTTGCAAATAGTAGAAGAATGGTTGACTAAAAGACCTTTTGCTGCCATTGGCGAAATTGGACTTGACTTTTATTGGGACAAAACATTTACCCAACAACAATACAATGCGTTTGACAGGCAAATGCAATGGGCGCTTGAAAAAAAATTACCTGTTGTTATTCATACCCGCAATGCCATGCAGGAAACGATTAATCGTGTAAAACCTTTTGCACAAAAAGGACTAACCGGTATTTTTCATTGCTTCAGCGGCAGTTATGAAAGTGCCCGACAAATTATTGATATGAATTTTAGTTTGGGTATTGGCGGTGTACTAACATATAAAAATGCCGGTTTACCAACAACATTAGAAAAAATACCAATTGCGTGCATGGTATTAGAAACCGATGCGCCGTATTTAACACCGGTACCCTTTCGCGGTAAACGGAATGAAAGTAGTTATTTACAATACATTGCTGAAAATTTGGCTATTATAAAGCGGATTAATTTAGAAGATTTGGCTGTGATTACCAGCGCTAATGCAGAAAAAATATTTCAGGTGTAAACAGGAACAACTATTTTTGCCGCCCGGTAAATGTTTATAGTGGGTTATTTTGATACCGGCTGTTACAACTCCGGTTAAGCTGTTGTTGCGTCGCAATCCGTTCATCTGCAACAGGTACAGCGGCAATTGAATTCCAATCAGAGGGGTGTCCGAGTGGTTGAAGGAGCACGCCTGGAAAGTGTGTATACGGGAAACCGTATCGAGGGTTCGAATCCCTTCCCCTCTGCTTTTATCTAACTTAATTATCTTCCCGGCATCTGAAAACTTTCTTATTAAATTCCGGTTAATCATTTTTTGATATTGTGCTGTCGTGCTTCATTTTTCAGTTTTCAATAAATTAAAATAAGTTTAAAAAAAATTAATAATTGCTTAATACAAAATTTTCTTTCACACAATTTGCTGAAAATACTTTTGCGCCAAACAAAGCCATTGTTTGTGAAGAAAACTATTTTATTACTTGTTCACAGTTTCATTTTTGTAGCACTTTATGCGCAAACATTTATTATACAGGGTAAAGTAAGTGGCAGTAAAAATGAACCATTAGCGGGTGCTACCATCACCATTACCGGCGATGCTTCAGCGGTTATTAAAACCAATGTAGATGGTATTTTTTCTTTCAAAGCCACACCCGGGAAAAAGTATACCCTTCAAATTACCTATGTAGGTTACCAGGTTAAAACCATTACCGATGTAATGGCCGATAGTAATAGTGAACCATTGGCTATTCATTTAACTGATGGGGGTAATAATTTAGGCAATGTTACCGTAAAAGCCACTTCCAGAACACAGGCAAAAGCCGAAACCATTAATAGTGCCATTCAATACCAGAAAAATACGGCAGTGGTGGCACAGGTACTTTCAGCCGAAGCCATTAAACGCACACCCGATCGTAATACGGGCGAAGTGTTGAAACGGATTCCGGGTTTGTCTGTTATTGATGGGCGTTATTTAGTAGTACGTGGTTTAGCCGATCGGTATAATCAGGCTATGTTGAATGGCATTTTATTGAGCAGTACAGAGCCAGATCGAAAAACTTTTGCTTTCGATATTTTTCCTTCCAACATTATTGATAATATTATTATCAATAAAACCTTTTTGCCTGAATATTCAGGTGAATGGGCAGGTGGATTGGTGCAAATAACCACTAATGATGTGCCATTGAAAAAATTTATGGAGGTGCAGGTAGGCACCGGTTTTAATACACAAACCATTGGTCATGATTTTTACCATTACAAAGGCGGCAAACTCGATTTTTTAGGATTTGATAATGGTACTCGTGCTTTGCCTTCAGATCTCCCATCAAAATCTACTTTTAATAATTTAACGCCCGAACAAAAAACAGCTTATGGTAAGCAGTTTGAAAATATATGGACTGCCAACTCCCAAAACAATGCACTTGCCTTAATTTCTAAAAACTTTAGAATAGCCGGAGGTTTTAATACAGCAATGGGTAACCGTAATAAACTGGGAGGTGTTTTTGCATTGAATTATAATTTGTTGCCCCGCAACACTTTCTTTGAAAACAGAATTTTTTCATTTTCCAATAATCAGGCAAGTGTAAATTTTGATTATACCAATAATAAGTATGCCAACGATGTATTGTGGGGTGCATTGGGTTCTTTAAGCTTGCAATTAGGTAATTATAACAAATTATCCTGGAAAAACATATTTAATGTAAACACCAGCAATTATAGCACTGAAAGAACCGGAAAAGATTTTGAATCTAATTCAACCACAGGCGATAATATTCGTGCATCAGAACTGGCATTCAAAGCTAATACGTATTTTAATACCAATCTTTCCGGCGAGCATTTTATCAGGCCATTACAAATAAAATTAGACTGGTTTGGCAGTTTTGCTATTTTAGACCAATACATTCCCGATCAGCGGCGTGTGCAGTATAATCAGGATGATCCATTAATACCTGCCTCACCATACTCCCTGTTAATCAGTGCATCTAAAACATCACAACGCAGTGGTAGCCGTTATTATGGTTTTTTGAATGATTATATTTATACAACAGGTACCAATATTACCAAATCTGTTCGTTGGAATAATCAATTACAAAACATTAAAGCCGGTTATTTTTTTCAGGTAAAAGACCGTTTGTTTGATTCCCGGCCCTTTGCCATTTATTTACCCATTGATAATCCTGCCCTTAGGTTAGAAGCACCATCTGTTGTATTTAGCCCGCAAAATTTTGGTAACGGTACCGATAATAAGTTTGCATTTAATGAAATATATGATATCCGCTACCGGTATTTAGCCAACTCTATTTTAAATGCAGGATTTTTGCAAATAGATAATCAATTGTTGCAAAACAAACTGCGCATTATTTGGGGAGCCAGGGTAGAAAATTTTGACCAGTTATTAGGCAGTGTACGTAAAACCGATCCCCGTTACCTGCATACTGAAAAATTAGATGTACTGCCCGGACTGAATGTAACTTATAAATTAAACAATGCCGTTAACCTTCGTTTCGCGGGTTCGCAAACAGTAATAAGGCCTGAATTTAGAGAATTGTCATCCTTCTCATTTTATGATTTTGATTTAGGTGCTACCATTACCGGTAATCCTAATTTACCGCGAACCAAAGTAACCAATATCGATTTGCGCTATGAGCTTTATCCAAAGGCGGGAGAGATATTCAACTTAGGTGTGTTTTATAAATATTTTCAAAACCCTTCCGAACTATATTTTAATAATACCGGTGCGGGTAGTTCAGGTACATTTAACTACATTTCACCCGATGATGCACAAAGTGTAGGTGCTGAAGTTGAATTTAGAAAGCGTTTAGATTTTATAACTGCGCTCAAAAACTTTACCATACAGGGTAATTTATCTTACATCTATAATCGTGTACCCAGTTTAAACCGGCCCATGCAGGGACAAAGCCCATACCTGTTGAATATTGGTTTGCAATATGATGTACCTGCACTCGGACTTAATACTACATTATTGTATAACCAGATTGGCCGACGTATTTATTATGTGGGTGGTAGTGATAATCCGCCTGTATGGGAAGCGCCAAGGCCATTGTTAGACATGCAGATAACCAAAAAAGTATTGAAAAACAGAGCAGAAATTAAATTAAATATTTCGGATATGATTAATCGGGAAGCTCGTTTTTACCATGATTTGAATAATAATAAAAAATACGATGCAGGAACTGATGCATTGGCTATCCGAAAAAAGTATGGCACCAATGTAACCTTATCATTTGCGTATTCAATTCTTAAATAAACCATATATTTCTAAACCAAATTTACATTAAGTATGAAGCAAACTATTTTAATCATGGCTACGGCACTATTAATGATAACCGGTTGCCGTAAAATTGAAATGGATGGTGGTACCTCCACTATTCCTAATCCAGCGCCAACACCGGGTGTGGAAAACACCATTTTAGAAGGAAGAATAAAAGTGAACACCACTTTAAAAGCCAATTACATTTATAAGCTACGTGGCTTAGTGTATGTAACCGATGGTGCTATTTTAACCATTGAGCCAGGTACCAAAATTGTGGGCGAATTGAACAAAGCAGGTGGCTTGGTAATTACTCGCGGCTCTAAAATTATTGCTGATGGTACAGCCGATAAACCAATTGTTTTTACATCTGAATCACCCAACCCGCAGCGTGGCGATTGGTCTGGCGTTGTTTTATTGGGTCAGGCACCTGCGAATGCCTCTTTTAACGGCCAAACAGGAGTAGGCGAGATTGAAGGTGGCGTGAATAACGCCGATGGTTTAGGCTTGTATGGTTTAGGTTCCAGTTCTAATCCGGCCGATAATAGTGGTATTTTAAGGTATGTAAGAATTGAATATGCCGGTTATGCTTTTTTACCCGATAAGGAAATAAATGGATTAACATTTGGCGGTGTGGGTAGTGGTACAGTGGTAGACTATGTTCAGGTATCGTATGCAAATGATGACTCATTTGAGTGGTTTGGCGGTACTGTAAATTGTAAGCACCTCATTTCGTTCAGGACTTTAGATGATGATTTTGATACCGATAACGGTTATCAGGGAAAAGTACAATTTGGTATTGCACTGCGCGATAGTGCCGTGGCCGATATTTCAAAAAGTGAAGCTTTTGAAAGCGATAACGACGCCAATGGTAGTACGCTATTGCCACAAACCAATGCAGTATTTAGTAATATGACTGTTTTAGGGCCTAAAGCGCAATTAAATAACAAAGGCAATAGTTTGTTTTTAGGAGGAGCTCAAATCCGTAGAAACTCCAGTATTAGTATCATGAATTCAATTATTGCGGGATGGCCCCAGGGCTTATTGATTGATGCCAGTAAAGGTACACCTACCGATTTAAATATTACATCTGCTAACCCCGGCCTTTATGTGCAAAACACCATTATTGCAGGATGTACTGCACCCGTAAAATATGCACCATCTGCTACTGCGCCAACCGGTGCTAATGATGCATCTATTACTGGCTGGTTTACTTCCACATCTAATGGTAATAGTATTCTGAATAATAATAGCGATGTAGCTTTGGGTGACCCGTTTAATTACAGTACACCAGATTTTAATCCTACTGCTTCTTCCCTGGCTAAATCAGGCGCTGTATTTGGTAATCCTAAATTAAATGGATGGTTTACTCCGGTAGCATATATAGGGGCTTGTGCACCGGGTGATACCTGGTGGAAAAACTGGACTAAATACAACTAAAAAATAATGTATGTAACAGCCTTGTACGATACAGGGCTGTTTGCTTTTATGCAATAAAGAGTGATAGGGTATGAAGAAAATGACGCTTTTGTTATACATGATTAATGTATTACTCAGTTGTGCTGAAAAAGAATCAACAACCAATTCAGTAAATAAGGATGATGTTGTGCTTATGCCTGTACGCCTGATGGATAGTATTCAGCACCTGTTTGGGAATGAAAACTGGCGTATAATTAGTGGAAAAGATACCACTTATCGCTATTTTAGCCGCCAAAACGATCTGCAGATACATGTATATCAATACAACATGAATCAGGGCGATTCTATTCAATGTTCTTTCCAAACAATACGTTATACACCTAAAGGTATTTTCTGGCAACAATCTGCCGATACTTTTCAATTAATCCATGCAACACTAAATAGCAATAAATGGATACATGGTGCCGATACAATGTTTTTCCGGTTATTGTATTCCGGTTGTATTGAACACCAGTTTAAGGGTAAAAATGCCACGATGAACCGAACCATTAACCTCACCGATTTTTTAATACGTAGCCGATACGATTTTTTACATGGCACACACTATGCAGATGATACGACAAAATTTAAACACTCTTCCCAATAAAAAACAAAATATCATTTTTCTTTGAAAAATACCTGCTAACTGCTTGCAATGCCGGTTTCTCTTGATTATATTGGCACTTTGAAAAATTAACTATTGTATTCATGCGAATCATTTGTTTAGTACTGCTTACTATTACTACAGGTTATGCACAACAAAATAGCCTGCGGTTTTCTTTGAACGAATCAGGCAGTCATTATTTTCAATTTACTTTTTTAAATCAAACCTGGCTTCGGTTCAATCAAAATAATCCGGGTAGCTTAGTGGAAGGAGAACTACAGAAAAATACTTTTGATGTAGGTTTGCGTAGAACACGTATGCAACTATTTGGAAAGATAACGGATAGGGCTTTTCTCTATTTTCAATTTGGGCAAAACAATTTTAATGCACAATACAACAGTAATGGCAATAGAAAAATAGCTGCCTTTTTTCATGATGCACTTTGTGAATATAATTTTACCGAAAATAATTCATTGAAAATAGGGGCAGGGCTTACAATTGCAGCCGGTCTTTCAAGATTTACCCAACCAAGTATTAGTTCTATTTTAACAACCGATGTACCTGTTTTTGCACAAACAACGATAGATCAAACCGATATATTTAGCAGGAAGTTGAGTATATATGCTCGTGGTCAATTAGGCAAATTCGATTATCGTTTCATTTTAAGCGATCCATTCCCTGTCATTTCTTCCGGTAGCAATATTTTGCCCATTAGTAATGATGCTAGCTTCGCTCAAAAAAAGCATTCATTACAACAACAGGTTTACATCATCTATCAAATTTTTGAACAGGAGCCGCATATAACTACTTATATGGCAGGTACTTATTTAGGAAAAAGAAAAGTGTGGAATATTGCTTTTGGAAGTATCTATCAGCCCAATACAACCTGGCGCTTACAAAACAATGATACGCTTTACCAACCCATGCAACATTTTGCAGTTGAAAGTTTTTTAGATATGCCATTAAGTACTCAAAAGGGTACTGCAATTTCTGCTTATGTTGGTTATTTTAATACCAATTATGGAAATAATTATTTGCGGTATAATGGCATTATGAATCCGGCTAATGGTACTTTATTGAATGGTAGCAATAGTTTAATAACGAATGGCCCTGTTTACGGTAATGCCTTGCCGATGTTTGGTACCGGTAGTGTTTTGTATATGCAAATGGGTTATTTAACCGGCAATAAATCAGGAAATGAAAAAGGTAAATTTTTACCTTATTTTTCTTCTACATTAGCAAAATATGATAAGTTAAATGGTATGTACACACATACTATGAATGTTGGTGTACACTATTTAATCAATGGCCAACAGGCCAAAATATCACTTGATTTACAAAACAGACCTGTTTATGCAATAGAAAATAATACCATTAATAACAATGGAAGATTAAATACACTCACCATGCAGTATCAATTATTCTTTTAGGCCGGCATTTGTGTGGTGCAAATGCAATAACAGATTAATACAATTTATCCTGCACCGGATGTTTTGCCCAATCAGGATCATATTTCACAAACCAGCTTAACCATAAAGAGCGGGATAAGCGCATAATAAACGGTTGAATAAGTATAATCAGCACAATGGCGGTTCCCATCCAGTAAAAAATGCGCATATCATCCATATCAAACGACATACCAATCAGCACCCACCAGGCAACAAATGTGCTTACAAAAAATGCAACTGATAAGGCATAACTAACATAACCGGTGCCATAATAAAATCCTTCTTCTACTTCAGTTGGCTGTCTGCAAACAGGGCATTTCTCATGCATATCCATATTATGTTTAAAATCATAGGCATTACCGGTAACAAAAATATTCCCCTGCCTGCATCTTGGGCATTTGTTCGTGAGCGCAGCAATTAAATAACCCGGATTTTTTTGTTGGTTATGCATATTTTTTAATCTTTTTTTATTTAACAAAATAGCAGTTCATTTAGTTGCTGCCAGCACCCGCCATTATAGGCTTCAATACCCGCAGCTCTTAGTATATTCACAGCAATACTGCTAGATGCACCCGTTTCGCACACCAAAATATATACCCTGTTTATTTGCAAAAGTACAGGGATGGCATTTTTGAGTTGTTCAAAAGGGATATTGGTGGTTCCGTTTGCATGCGCTTTTTGATAGGTAGTATTTGTTCTTACATCAATAACAATAGCACCACTCAGAAAAAAAGTTTTCAAATAATTTTCTGTTGATACTGCTTTATTTCTTATTGAAAAAAGTTTCTTTTGCACAAATTAATTTTCTGCAAAGTTGAAAATTTATTCATGTAAAAAATGTGACAAATGTTACTTTAGTTCATTAATTCTTTATGAAAATCATCTTTCAACTCAATGGTATTTCTGGAAAGGCTGAGTAATTTTTTTTGTTCTAATTTTTTTAACAATCTTGAAATTACTTCTCTGGATGAGTTTAATTCATCCGCTATTTGCTGATGCGATAAATTAATTTGATTGCTTTTGTGTGCTTTGGAATAACGTTTCAGGTAAAAAATTAAACGTTCATCCATATTTCTGAATGCAATATGATCAATCAATAACAGGAGTTCCTCAAATCTATTGCGGTAAGTTTCTAAAACATAATAGTACCAGCTTTTATATTTACTCATCCATTGGTCCATTAACTGAATGGGTACCATCATAATCACGCTTTCTTCTACTGATTTCACCATTACTTTACTGGCTTCCATTTTCGATGCACATACCAATGATATGGCGCAGGCTTCGCCGGGTTGCAGGTAATACATTAAAAATTCACCTCCATCTTCATTCTCTCTGAATATTTTCAGGGTGCCTTCCACTACCAATAAAGCACTTTTAATATATTGGCCGGTTCTAATCAATATTTCATCTGCAGGAATGGTTTTTAAAATACTATTGGCCTCTATTTCCTGTAATAAAGCAGGTTCTAATTGAGGAAACATTTTATACAGTGGCTGCATAGTCATTCATTACGGGTTAATTATTTTTTCCATTTGTATACTTCTGGAGCCTTTTATTAATATAGAGGCTTTTTGTAAATTTTGTTCGCGTAACCATTCACCGGCTTCCCATGAATTGTTGAGGTAAAGGTAGCTATGCTTAACCAGCCTGAAATCGCCCCCAACCAATATAACCGCATGCCAATTAAATTGTTGTAATAGATTCACAATATCTTGATGTTCTTCTATGCTTTCATCACCCAGTTCCATCATGCCGCCTATCATGACCACTTTTTTCTCTCCGGGCATTTTTGCAAAGTTTTCAATGGCATATTTCATGCTGGTAGGGTTGGCATTGTAAGCATCTAAAATAACATGATTATTTTGAAATGCCATTAATTGAGAGCGACTGTTATTGGGCTGATATGCTTCGATGGCTGCTTTTATCTTTTCTTCCGGTACATGGAAGTGTTTGCCCACTGTTACTGCACATAAAACATTGGGTAAATTGTAATCGCCTACTAATTGTGTTTGTATGTGTTTTATTTCATGGGTGCCTTTTGTAAATTGTACAGAAAAAAAAGAATTACTCTCTTGTATCATACCAACTATGTCTGCATTTGAGGTACCATAGGTAATTCGTTGGGTAATGCCTTTACTCATATCCCATAAGTAATCATAATCGGTATTCATGAATATTATACCGTTATGTTCTCTGATAAAATCATACAATTCACCTTTTCCTTTCCGTACGCCATCTATTCCGCCAAAACCTTCTAAATGGGCTTTACCGCAATTCGTAATAATGCCGTGTGTGGGCAAAGTATAAGTACAATACCCGGTAATTTCTTTTTGATGGTTTGCACCCATTTCAATCACTGCTATTTGCGCATCTTTTTGAACTTGCAAAATGGTAAGTGGTATACCAATATGGTTGTTTAGATTGCCTCTTGTAGTATAACAAGTAAAGTGATTACTTAAAACTGCACTTATTAATTCTTTAGTAGTGGTTTTACCATTGCTGCCTGTTATGGCTAAGAATGGAATATTGAATTGCTGCCGGTGATGAAGGGCTAACTGTTGCAGGATCAGCAATACGTTATCTACCACTACAATTCGATTATTAGCAGTTTCAGGCTGCTCATCTACAATAGCATAGGCTGCTCCTTTTTCTAATGCCTGTAATGCAAATATATTACCGTTAAAATTAGGTCCTTTTAGTGCAAAAAAAAGATCATTCTTGTTTATTTTCCGGGTATCTGTTTGCACTTGTGGGTATTGCAGAAACAGATCATAGAGTGCCGGTATACTTATCATACAATAATTTTATGTTTTGTTATATGGTAAAATTAAATGAAAATTATTTTATATAAGAACGCCATCTTTTCTTGAAGATGGCGTTTTAATTTACCACTAATGCAGTGGTATTGCTGTATTTACCTTTCCTTTTATCTTTTAGCCCTTCTTGCAGGGAAGAAGTTGCCTGTTTGTGCTTTTCTGGAAGTACCTTCTGCAGCGCCATAATGTGTCATGGCACAACGGAAACCAATGGTACTGCTGCTTTGATCTTCTTCTAAGAAACGGCGAGTGCCGGGCGATAACCAATAAGGCCTGTCGTTCCAACTGCCACCTTTTACCACTCTCGATTTATCTGAAATAAGCGTAGTAACACCATAACCATAATTCACACTACTTAAAGAGTCACCATCCAAATAGTTTTTGGCATAAGATCTTTGGTAGTTTCTTCTTTCTCTCAACGCTGAGTCAGATTCAGGTACCATAATAATGCGCCCTAAGCTGTCTCTTAAATTACCGGTACCGCGGCTCATATCTACTTTTTTGAAAACATTACCTCTGAATGGGTTAAAGTCATCTTCATCTAAGCTGGTTAACGGCCTGTATACATCAGCTACCCATTCGCTTACATTGCCACTCATGTTGTAAATACCAAAACCATTGGGAGCAAAGGAAGTTACTTCTGCAGGAATGGCTGCGTTATCATTTAATCCACCTGCAACACCCATGTTATCGCCGGCACCTCTTTTAAAGTTGGCTAAAAAAGCACCCTGGTAGGCACCTGCTTTGGTTGAACGCAGGTTGTCAAAGCCGGCATTTTTCCAGGCATAAATTTGTTTATTGGCAATATTTTCTTCACCTCTGGTTTTTTTGCCTCTTTTCACCTGTGGGTTCTCAGCAATATAACCGTAGGCAGCATATTCCCATTCAGCTTCGGTGGGTAAGCGATAATCGCCGTACAAAATACCATCATCAAATTTTACGGTAGTTCTGGGCCTGCCTTGTGCATCTTTTAAAGGATTACTTTTAGATGTGGCTAATTTACCGGGTTGTACCTGGTATTCGCCCATTAAATAGGCTTTGGTATCAAAATTTTCCTGACCTCCACCATTCAACTCCGTTTTAATATTGTTTTTATTAATGTAGCCCTTCTTAATCAGTTCTAATTCATTTACCCGGTCTGTTCTCCAAACACAAAAATCACTCGCCTGTTTCCAATTTACGCCTACTACCGGATAATAGTTATAGGCCGGATGGCGGAAATAGTATTCTACATAAGGTTCGTTGTAGGCCAATTCACTTCTCCATACCAAAGTATCGGGCTTGGCAGCTTCAATTACTTCGGGGTAGGCAGTGGTATCGCTGAATACGTTTTCTACCCAATACAAATATTCCCGATAATGCACGTTGGCTATTTCGGTTTTATCAATAAAAAAGGAGTTAACTGTAACACGGCGGGGAATATTATTCCAGTCGCCCATCACATCTTCCTGCGTAGCACCCATGGTAAAAGTACCACCCTGTACAAACACCAATCCGGGGGCAGTATTAATATCCTTGGGCTTGGCTACATAAAAATTACCCTGTGTTTTGTCGTTATAATTCCAGCCGGTAACAGCCGACTTCTCGGGTTTTTTCTTAAATACTTTACAAGAAGCAGCAGCGCCAATCAGCGCCAATAATAGCACACAGTTTCTTGCAGTTGTAAGCAATTGCATGATATGAATTTTAAGGTTCTTAATCAGTAAAAAATAGAGGGTAAAATTTTTGCGCTGTGCGAATATAGGCAATTTTTATACATGAATCATTTTATATGCAACTATCTACGGCCGAAACACTTAATTTTAGCCTTTAAAAAGTGTATTGCCATAGTAATGAGAATGCTAAATAAAACGATAAATTGTTTCCAGCCAAAATCTATTGCCTGTTTTTTTAAATTTACCCTTGTTTTTTTTTTCCTGACTGCTGCTATAACGTTAAAAGCCCAAAGAAATTATGTGCCCAATTCAGTTTTATCGGCAGGCAACTGGTTTAAAATAGGGGTTACCAGGGGGGGGATTTACAAAATAGATATAGCTTTTTTAAAAAATTTGGGCATTAATACCGCCAATTTGCCTTCTAATAGTATTGCTATCTTTGGTAACGGGGGGCAAATATTACCTGAAAATAATGCTTTACCCCGCATAGATGATTTGTTTGAAAACGTCATTTGGGTAAATGATGGGGGCGATGGCCTGTTGAATAATAATGATTACCTGCTTTTTTATGCACCCGGACCAAATCAATGGCTTTTTGATACGCTTCAACAGCAATTTACCTGCCAAACCAATTTGTATAGTGACACATCCTTTTATTACATCTCGCTGCAATCTTCCGGTAAACGTGTTCCCATGCAAACTGCTGTGTTAAATCCTACAGTGATTGTGAATAGCTTTACCGACCATTTTGCAGTTGAAAGCGATTCAGTTAATTTATTAAATAGCGGCAAAATTTGGTGGAGTAACCCTTTAAGTCAAAATGCGGGATTAATCAGGAATATTCCTTTTCAGGTTCCTGGGTTTTTAAATAATGCACCGGTAGGAATAAGTTACTATTTGGCGGGAAGAAGTGTAGGTGGTAATAGTAGTTTTTTGTTGGGCTTAAATGGCAATTTGTTCGCCACACCTGCTATTGCCGGAGTTTCGGGCTATTTTTTAGATGCTTATGCTACTGAAGTTCAGCAAATGGTACCTGTTTATTTATCTACTGCCGATACCATTTTGAATGTAACATTACAATTTAATCCGGGCGTTTCTGGTGCAAGGGGCTGGTGGCATCAAATAGCATTGCAATGCAGGCGGAAATTAGCTATTTATAACGGAAAGCCATTGCTGTTTTCCGATCCTGCGTCAGTTGGTGCTGGCCAGGTAGCGCAATTTCAAATATCAAATGCCACCTCCAATACCCGTGTTTGGGATGTAACGCAACCTTTGGCGCCGGTTGAAATGAATGTACAAATCATGAACCAGCAGCTGCTATTTGTGCAAACAGCCGATTCGTTGAAACAATATATTGCCTTTACCGATGCTACTGCTTTACCACCGATTGCTTTAGGGCCTGTCAGTAATCAAAATCTGCATCGTACTACTCCCGCCGATTTTATTATCATTACACATCCGCAATTTTTAACACAGGCTAACCAATTGGCTGCATTTCATCAACAACAATACCAGCAAAGGGTGCAGGTAGTTACTACGCAACAAATTTATCAGGAATTTGGCAGTGGCATTCCGGATCCTACTGCCATCAGGGATTTTTTAAAAATGTATGTTGATAAGTATGGCACCTATTCAACTAATCAATTAAAATATGTGTTATTATTTGGTGCTGCTTCTTTTGATTATAAAAACCGCATTCAACCCAATACCAATTTTGTACCTGCTTATGAAAGTGCCAATAGTGTAGAGCCACTGAATACCTATGTTACAGACGATTTTTTTGGGTTGTTGGGCAATTCAGATGACATTAATCGGGTGAGTGTGGCGCCACCGTTGAGGTTAGCAATTGGCCGTTTTCCTGTTCGTACTGTAACAGAAGCTACTGTGATGGTAAATAAAATAATTCGCTATCATGCTAACACATCCTATGGTGCCTGGCGCAATCAGTCGGTTTTTGTGGCCGATGATAAAGACAATGATTTGCATCTGCAAGATGCAGAATCGATTGCTGCTACAGTAGCACAATACGATACAGCGCTGAACATCAACAAAATTTTTTTAGATGCCTATCCTATGGTAAGTGGGGCAGGTGGCAGCAGGTATCCAAAAGTCAATGCAGCCATCGTTAGCCAATTGTATAATGGAGCTTTAATTTTTAACTATAATGGGCATGGAGGATATCAGCAATTATCTAATTCAGCAGTATTTGGCCAAACTGAATTGCAACAACTCAATAATCCAGATAAATTGCCCTTGTTTATTACGGCTACCTGCGATTTTGCACCTTATGATGATCCTACCAAAAATTCTTTAGGCGGCGGTTTATTGTACAATGGTAATGCCGGCGCTATTGCCTTATTAACTACTACCCGGGTAGTGTTTGCGTATAGCAACCAAATTATTAACAATAATTATATGCTGGTTGCTATGCAACCCAATGCAACAGGGGTATATCCTACATTAGGTCAATCTGTTTTAACGGCTAAAAATATTACCTATCAAAACAGTAGCGATGTTTTAAATAATCGAAAATTTACATTATTGGGTGATCCTGCCATGCGGCTTTCTTTCCCTTCTTTACAAATTAAAATTGATCAGTTGAATCAACAGACTTTAACGGGGAATGATACGTTGAAAGCACTGAATACTTATACTTTTAGTGGTTATATTGCTGATGCGCAAGGCCAGGTGCAAACTTCATTTAATGGCAATTTAGTAGCCACTTTATTTGATAAGCCACAACAACTGCGTACTTTGGGAAATGACCCGGCCAGTACTGTTACAACTTTTATGCAGCAGACCAATATCATATATAAAGGTCAGGTTTCTGTTACCAATGGCCGTTTTCAGGTAAGCTTTGTAGTGCCAAAAGATATTAATTATAAGGTAGGAAATGGTAAATTAAGTGTATATGCCTGGAATGATGTATTAGATGCTACCGGTTACACTACGCAATTCTTAATTGGGGGTGGCGATAGTCTGTTACCTGCAGATACAGCAGGCCCTTCTATCAGGGCATTTTTAAATGATACATTATTTAGAGCGGGTAGTATGGTTGGCCCCAACCCTTTATTATTGGTGCATTTGTTCGATTCATTAGGTATTAATACCATCGGTGCCGGAATTGGCCACGATATTACAGCAGTATTAGATGGTAATAGTAATAATCCAACTATACTCAATAGTTTTTATGAGGCCTTGCCCAATAGTTATCAGGCGGGTACCATTTCTTATCAGATAAATGGATTAGTACCGGGCCCTCATACCTTAACCATTAAAGCCTGGAATGTGGCTAACTATGCCCAATCTGTTACCATTCATTTTGTAGTAAGTACAGCAAATCCTCCTAAAATATTATCTGTATATAATTATCCCAATCCATTCAATAACCAAACCACTTTTCGTTTGGTACACAATATGGATGGGCCTGAAATAAAGGTGGAAATTGATGTTTTTAGTATGAATGGCAGTTTAGTGGCAAGATTATTACAAACTTTGCCCAATATTTCCGGTGGGGTTCTGGAAATGAACTGGGATGGCAGGGGATTGAACAACAAAAAAATATTGAATGGTTTGTATTTTTATCATATTATTGCATCCTCCAATACAGGGAAAGCTGAGGAAACAGCCAAATTGATTGTTCACTAAAATGCTTGAATGAAATAAAGCTACCTCTAATTTTTTTAACCCTTAGGGTATATTTATCACATTAAAATCTGTTATGAGAATAAGGATATTCTTTTTGTTTCCTGTGTTCTGTGTGCTGAGTTTGTCTGTATTTGCTCAAACACAAACCGTGAACGTAACCACAACCGCTGTGCCTTTTTTGCGTATTTCATCCGATGCCAGAGCCAGTGGCATGGGCGATGTGGGTATTGCTACTTCGCCCGATGCAAATGGTATGTTTTGGAATCGCGCAAAATTACCTTTTGCAACAAAAGATAATTCTATTGCCGTTACCTACTCTCCCTGGTTTAAAGATTTGGGATTAAATGATGTGTATTTAACCAGTATTGCCGGTTATCATCGGTTAGATGGTGAACAGGTAATTTCTGCTTCTGTGCGTTATTTTAGTTTAGGAAATATTCAGTTTGCCGATGCCAATGGCAATTTATTGGGTTCATCAATGCCCCGGGAATTTGGTGCTGATTTTGGCTATTCCAGAAAATTATCCAACCAATTGGGCATTGGTGTGGCATTGCGTTATATCAATAGCAGCCTTGCCTCCGGCGATCCGAATAATAGTGGCGTAATTTATAAAGCAGGCTCTTCTGTGGCGGGTGATGTTACGCTTTATCATATTGCTGCCGATTCTACCAAGAGTTATTTTACCTGGGGTGTTACTTTAAACAATTTGGGTTCTAAAATCAGTTATACCAATGATGCCAATAACAAAAATTATATTCCTGCCAATTTGGGCTTAGGGGCAGCTTATAAAGTACGTTTAGACAGAGACAATAGTATTACTTTTGCGGTTGATTTGAATAAATTGTTGGTGCCTACTTACGATTCTACTACTGCTCCTACCTACTATACCCAAAGTGTTTTTTCCAGTTGGTTTAAATCTTTTAACGATGGTAGTAATCAACTTACTTCATGGTTGGTTTCTGCAGGGGCTGAATACAATTACGACAATACTTTTTTTATCAGAACAGGATATTTTTACGAAAATAAATATCGGGGTAACAGAAACTACCTCACCTTTGGTTTAGGATTGAATTACCAAAATATTGGTATTAACCTGTCGTATTTAGTGGCATCGGGCTATGTAACCACCCGTAACCCATTATCCAACACCATTAGAATTGGTTTGAATTTTGATTTGGCCAATAATGGCGCCGGTAAATAAAAATTTGATATGTATTTAATAGTCCGGCCAACATTTGCCGGACTATTGTAGTTTTAATTGAACCATCTTTTCTGATGAATAACTTATAAAAGATGTTTTTGTAACTTAATTTGGCGTATCATTTATTCATTTTTTAAATTCCTTTTTATGCGTACAGGTTTTGGTATTGATTTTCATCAGTTGGTAACGGGCAGGGATTTCTGGTTAGGTGGTGTACACATTCCTTACCATAAAGGTGCATTGGGCCATTCAGATGCCGATGTGTTATTGCATGCTATTTGCGATGCATTGTTAGGTGCAGCCTGCTTGGGAGATATTGGACTGCATTTCCCGGATACATCACCTGCTTATAAAAATATTGATAGTAAAATTTTGTTGGAGAAATGCGTGGCGCTGATTGCAGAAAAAGGATATAAAATTATTAATATTGATTCCAGTATTTGTTTAGAAGCACCCAAAATAAAACCTTATGTACCGCAAATGCAACAGATAATTGCAGAAGCCTGCCATATCACTACTGAAGATGTTTCCGTAAAAGCTACTACTACTGAAAAAATGGGATTTGTTGGCCGTGAAGAAGGCTTAGTAGCTTATGCTACCGTGTTAATTCACCGATTACCGCATTTGGTGATGTAATGGGGAATGCAATGAATAGCATAGAATTTCTTATCTGAATGAGTTTTCTGTTGATATCTTAATTATATGGCAGTGTGCCAAAAACAAAACCCACAGCTAATTAAAGCTACGGTTTTTTTTCTTCAACCAAACAACCGGGTTTAATATTTTAATATTTGTTTTACTGTTGTTCCATCTTTATGTGCTACTCTTAACATGTAGGTGCCTGCCGGCAGGTTTTGTACAGGTAAACTTATTATCTGGCCTTTACTTATCTGTTCTGCCGCCTGTTGTTGTAACATTTGTCCATTTAAATCCATTAATTGAATTTGTAAGCGCCCTTTAATGTTTTTGTTAAACATAAAACGGATTTGCTGTTGTACCGGATTGCCCAGCAAAGTCAATAAATTGGGGTCATTATTTACCGGTGTAACTGCTGTTGCTGTACCAAAATTAAACCGTACATAAATGGGATAATGATCAGATGTGTTGTTCGATAAGTAATCAGGAATGGGAGTGGTAACATCTGTTCTTACTTTAGCTGAATTACTAATGTAGCTGCTTAATAAACTACTGGAAATAATATTGTGATCAATCATTCCCAGGTAGTTGATGGTAGTAGCAAACCCCTGATAGTTTAAAGGCAGGGAGAGCGCTTTGTAGAATTTGGTACCAACAGAATCTTTTAATATCGGATCCCATGAAGTAGCCGGTCCCGAACCAGTAGAAATGGTACTCACTAAATCATCATTGTAATCGCCCAGAATCATCACATTCCGATCACTGAAATTGGCATCCAAACTATCTTTCATTTCTTTTACACTGGCATACCTTCGATTGTAATCTGAGGCAGTACTTCCTGATTTTGCATGTATAATAAAGAAGTTAATGGTTTTGGTAATACTATTTTTGGTTACATCTGCAGTAACCAAATAGGGTACTCTTCCACTGGCCCAATTGCTGATAGCAGATGTGCTACTGAGCATAAATCCTCTTCCGGACACATTGCTCAACATATCTTTTTTGTACACCAATGCCATTTTTTGTCCGCTTAGCCAGTTGCCACCAGCAGGTGTTGCTGCACCCGTACAGAATGGAGAAATGGTATACCCCCAATTGCTGCCTAACGAATCAACTAATCTTCTGAAACGCATGGTATCAACTACTTCCAATAATGCATAAATATCAGCATCTAAATAGCGTAATACTTGTTTTACATTGTTCTCCTGTAAATCTTTGTTGGTCGGACCATATCCATTACTACCAAACCATTCAATATTCCAGTTTACAACATCAATGGTATTGCTTCTGTTAATGCTGTTGCCATATACCCTGGTAAAGTTTTTAGAAATAGCACCAATTACAAAATTTAATTGTCCGCTATACTCTAAATTGCTTTGATTGGGTGCAAAGCGAACAAACGCTTTAATATTAGTTTGTGCCAATTCATTTACAGTGTATTGAATATTGTTGGCATAAGTACTGCTATCTTTTGAAACCTGAAACTGTGCAGGTGCTGTAATGGTTAAATTGCTGTTGGCATCCACTACCGTAAATTGAAATGCTTTGCCGGCAGTTACTGCTCCGGCCGCTGCAAAGCCTAAAAACAAATTATCAGGTTGGGCAGTTAGTGTTGGCTGAGGTGCCTGCGAACTGTTATATACCCGAATATTATCTAAAGTAGTTCTGGCTGAGCCATCGGTAGGGCTCGAAGCATAATGCCAGGCAATATAGGTATTGGCCGATTTAAAGTTGCTTAAATTAATACTGTCACACTTTGTCCAGGTATCAGAATTAATGGGTGGAAAATGGCCATTCAGTTCTGTCCAGGTAGCAGTTGAGGGGGAACCTGTACCGGAATAGCTTGTGGATACCAGTAATTTCAACTGTGGGCCATTGTATTTGGTTCTGTTATAAAATTGTAGCAATGGAATATTAAAGCCTGTCAAATCTAATGGCGGACTTATCAGCCAGTCATCATTCAACTGTGCACTACCACCACCAAATCCGTTCATTTGTATACCATTGTCTTCATAACCATATATGGTACAATTCCAGGTAGAATCACCGGTAATACTGTATTGTGTAAATCCATCGGATAAGCCATTGCTGCAGTTATTTAAACTAAAATAATAGTCGGGATTTTGTGTGGTAAACATCCAAAAAGTACTATCATTCATGCCGGCAAATCGGTTACCCGGTAAATCCTGAAAAGCACTATCTGAAATTTTTACATAATATTTTTTGTTAAATCCTAAATTGGCAATAGCTGAAAACTGTATGGTACTATCCTGAACGGTTGCATTGGCAACAGGTATAGTTTGTAACAAACTATCATTACTTACCTGTTTAAGGTAAATATTCCCCAAACCTAATATAATACTCTCATTGAATTTGATGGTAAATGTAGGGTTTATGGGAACGTTGGTTGTTCCATTGGCAGGTGTAAATGCTACTGCCAATGGTGATACAGTATCATTGCTGGCAGTTGTAAACTGCCAATTAGTTGGATGTTTACCCGTATAATCATTGTTTGAAAAATCGGTAAAAGCTCCTTGTTCAATACCTATCTGATAGTGTTTTAAAGGTTGCAAGTTGGCGGCAACGGTTACTAAATTTTCATTAATCGTTACCATGCTGCTGTCAGGTTTAATGGTATCGGTGATATTATCTGTACTGTTATAAATATATATGAAACCGGTTCCCGAAACTACCGGCTCACTAAAATATATTTTTAGGGGCAGTACGGAAGAAATTCCTGTTGCACCATTTTGAGGTATCAATAATGTATCTGCAGGAGGTATGGTGTCGGCGGGTATTTCATTCCAGCTTAATCTAAAATTGTCAATAGCAGAAGTAGCGCGCTTACTGCTGCCGGTGCTGGCACTTAAAGTGGCAATTCTAATCCATACCGTATCATTAATATCATCTAATGCAGCTCCAAAATCCACATTTACCAACGTGTCATAAAACTTTGCATTGCCTGTTATTAATGGAGTTGGGGTAGTAGTTACCGTTGTAAAACCAGTAAGGTTAGTGCCCTTGGCATATTGCACCAAAAAGGTGGTAGTACGGGTTGAACTGCTATCGAGCGATTGTAAATGAAAGCTTAATGCAAAATTTTTCTTACCCTTTGTGTTCACTGCCTGAAATACAAATGCAGCACCGGGGTCACCAAAACTGCCGGTTTGCCGAACACCTAAAGCCCTGTTAGTGGCTGCAGATTGTGCGCTGGTTGGTCTACTTGCTGTTAAACCTGTTGCCGATGCGTAATTGCCAAACCGGCCTGATGTACTGTTCCAGTTGGTAGTTGCTGTGTTAAAACTGGTAACCGGTGTACCTAAAGCAGTGTTGGTGGCACCGGTTCTTACTGAAAAGCCCTTGGGTAAAGCGGAGCCAATGGTATCAAAGTTTTGAGTGAAGGGTGAGGTGCCTAAGTTTACCTGTGCCTCACCTGCTGTTAGCAACAACAGCGCAATCCATAAAAAACAAAATCGAATGGTGTAAAGTTTTTCCATAAGTGCATGTTTGGTGATAAATATTGGTTTAATGGATACTTTTTTAAATTAAATATAAATTAAAAATATAAATTTAATGATTTAAATTATTTTAGCAAAATACAATTGGTGAATGAGTTGTGTATAAGTTATTTTTACTGCTTTTAAGCATTAATAAAAGATTAATTCGCCAAAAATAAGTGCATTTAAAAATTCAGAGTTTCGTAATCCCATCAATAACAAAAAAATTCATGTAGTGGTGTTGTTTTAGCGAAACAGAAAAAAATCAATCATTTTTTTCAAAAACATAGCTATATAATAACGCAATGCTTATCTTAACCAACTAAACTATTGTATATGCGTAATTTTATCAGGTATATCTTGTTTTGTTCTTTGTTTTTTGCAGCTTTTCAACAAACTGTATCGGCGCAAAGTGCCGATAAGAAACTAACAAAAAAACAGGCACGTATGCAGGCAAAGTTTGAGAAATTAGCCATCCATCCGTATATACAAACCAGTTTATGGACCGGCGTTATTCCGGTAAAAGGCATAACAGAAAATATAGAGGTAAATATGCCTTATAAACTATTATTCAATGTAACCATTGGGCCTAGTGATTCTTCTTCAGCCAAAACTTA
>JAKAKY010000163.1 GCA_021824365.1 Bacteroidota bacterium
GCAAATGCCGATGTAACCGCTGCAATAAAAACACTGCCGGGTACACAACAAGTAGGTGAACAGGATGGCCTTTTTGTAAGAGGTGGCGAAGGATACGAAACCAAACAGATGATAGATGGATTGGTAGTGAATAACCCCTATTATGCCAGCTCGCCGGGAATTGCCGGAAGGGGGCGTTTTGCACCATCTTTGTTTAAAGGAAATATATTTAGTACCGGTGGTTATTCTGCTATCTACGGGCAGGCATTGTCATCGGTACTACTTTTAGAAAGTGTTGACTTACCGGAGAAGTCTGAGGTAAGCGCTTCAATCACTTCTGTATTTGTAGGGGCAGGCACACAGCAATTAACCCGAAATAAAAAAGCCTCTTATGGCATGAATTACGGTTATACCAATCTTACTCCTTATTTTTCTTTACTAACCAATAAACCCGATTATTTTTTAGTACCGCAATACCATACTGCCGATGCTAATTTTAGAATGAAAACTAAAAATGGTGGTATGATAAAATATTATACTACTTTTTCAGCAAATCAGTTAGGAATTAGAAATGCAGATATAGACAGTATTTTTTTAAAAAATGCTTTTCAATTAAAAAATACCAATTGGTACAACAATTTAACCTGGCGCGAAAATTTACAAAATGGCTGGAAAATGTTTATCGGTTTTAGTTTTGCAACGAATGTTGATGCTATTCATCAGCAACTGCAAAACAATAATAATCAACCCATTGCTACCGGAATGCCGGTGTTAGATAGTAAAACGTTTTTATTGAATAACCGGCAGAGTTACACTCAGCTCAGAGCAGTTTTTGAAAAAAAATTAGCCGGCCTAAATGTTATTCGATTTGGAAGCGAATACTGGTACAATTATCAAAATTTACATTATCATACTTACAATTCCATCCTTAATAATCATTACAATGCCCTGTTTTCTGAGGCCGATGTACATGTAACCAATGCGATGGCTGTTAAAATTGGCATCAGAGCAGAATATGCTTCACTTATTCAAAAATTCAACTGGGCACCCAGAATTGCTTTGGCTTACAAAACAGGTAATCATGCACAAATGAGTGCAGCTTATGGTATTTTCTATCAAAATCCTGAAAATAATTATTTCATTAACTATAGTGCCGCCACGCCACATTTAAATTATATGAAAGCTACTCATTATTTGTTGAATTATATTAAAACTACCAACCTTCAAACATTTAGAGTAGAAGCGTTTTACAAGCAATACCAACAATTGGTAAAAACATTTCCCGATACTTCTTGTAGCGGTTCCGGATTTGCGAAAGGAATTGAATTGTTTTGGCGAGATAAAAAAACATTCAAAAACTTTGATTACTGGATTAGTTATAGCTATCTGAATACGGAACGTAATTATTTAAATTACCCTCAGGCATTACAACCCAATTATGCAACACCACATACATTAAATATTGTTACCAAGAAATTTATCACTGCTATTAAAACCGGATTCAATTTCACTTACACATTTGCAACCGGGCGGCCTTACTATAACTTTCAGTATCAAACCAATCAACAAAAATATACTGTTGCCGATCAGGGAAAAACAACTGCCTATCATAATTTGGGCTTTAGTTTAAACTATTTACCCAATTTAGGAAAAACCAATGTCAAAACTTATATGGTTTGGGTAGTAAGTGTTACCAATTTACTCAACAGCAATCAAACATTTGGCTATAACTATGCTGCAAATGGTATGAACAAGGTTGCTATTCAACCACCTGTCCGGCAATTCTTTTTTATCGGTTGCTTTTTAAGTTGGGGTGTTGATCGCTCACAAGATGCTATTAACAATAATCTTTAAATCCATAAACAAATATTTATTTTAATCATTTAAATTTTCATCATGAAAACAATCATCACCATTATTGCAACATTCATCATATTGAATGTACAGGCCCAACCCGGAAAATATGAAGCAGCAATGGGGGCTGCTTTGCAGGAATTAGGTAGTGCTAATGATGCCAATAGCCTGACCGCTGCAGGTATGAAGTTTGAACGTATTGCCGATGCCGAAAAAACGCAATGGCTGCCGTATTATTATGCCGCTTTGGTAAAAGCAAGATTGAGCTTAATGAAAGCGGGAGACGATCCGGATGTATTGGCAGATGAGGCAACAGTATTGGCTGATAAGGGTATTGCCCTGCAAAACAACAGCGAATTGAGTTGTGTGAAAAGTATGATTGCTACTGCTAAAATGCTGGTTGATCCATCTGCCCGTTGGATGCAGTATAGTGAAGAAATGAACAAATATTTAGAAATAGCCAAAAAACAAGATACTACTAATCCACGCCCCTATACCTTACAGGCCAATAACCTAATCAATACGCCTGAACAATTTGGTGGCGGTTGTAGTACTGCATTACCATTAGCGCAAAAAGCAGAAGTATTATACACAGCATTTAAACCCTCAGATGCTTTAAATCCGGTTTGGGGTAAAGAAATGGTTGAACGCGTTATTACTAAATGCAAATAAAAAAATATAATAAATTGTATTGTTTCACTGATGGCATTGACTATCGGTGAAACAATCTTTTGTTGTAATGGTATTCCACCCAATTTAATTGCATTAGTTCTCATTTGTGTGTAATTATAATGCCGGTGATTTGCTGCCAAACTAATAAGCATTTATATTAGCAGTATCATAAACTAATGTGAATATGCACAATGATCAAGAACTTTCGCAGGAAGAAAGCCTGAAAATTATTACAGAAATGATTGAAAAGGCAAAATCGCATTTCCATGAAAGTGGAAGTGGTGCTATTTTATGGGGTAGTGTAATTGGCTTTTGTGGTATCATTAGCTTTTTGCAACTTTATTTTCATTTCTCTATTGGGTTTGATATATGGTTACTTACCGCAGTAGCTATTTTACCACAATTATATATTGTATGGAAGAACCGCAGGATGAGAACCGTACAAACCTATCATGAAGCAGCAATGAATGCTGTTTGGAGTACATTTGCCATTATATTGTTTTGTTTAATATTATACCTGAATATCGTTACCGGCATTACCAAGCAACTATTGTTGGATGAACATCAGGCACTGTTCATAAAAAACACAATATCTGGCGAAACAAAAGAAATAAACCCTTTCGTACCCAGTAGTAACTCTTTGTTTTTGTTAGTATATGCCTTTCCTACGCTGGCCACCGGGTTTATCCGAAAATTTAAACCTATGTTATTGGGTGGGTTGCTGTGCTTGTTGTGTTTTATTGCCTCTCTTTTTTTAAATACTACGTACGATTTTTTATTACTGGCTATTGCAGCAGTTTTTAGCTGGTTAATTCCCGGATTAATATTGCGCAACATATATATAAAGCAGCAGGCTGCTCATGTTTAAAGAATTAGACCCAATATTGCATTCACAGTTAAGGCTTGCTGTAATGAGTTTGCTCATAACGGTACAAGAAGCTGATTTTTCTTTTATTAAAGAAAAAACAAATGCTACAGCCGGTAATTTATCAGTTCAAATTCAAAAATTAAAAGAAGCCGGTTATGTAGAGGTAGAAAAAAAATTCAGTAACAATTATCCATTAACTACTTGCAAAATAACACCCAAAGGCATTGAAGCCTTTGATGCTTATGTAAAAACATTACAGGAATATTTGAATACCGGGAAAAAATAATTTTTTGTTTGAGTTAGTTGAAACCTAATTTTTTTAATACCACTGTTGCCATTTTGTATAATGCTTCATGGCTATAACCGGCAATATGTGGCGTAACCAATACATTGGGTTGTTCCATTAGTCGGTTCAGGTGTTCCTTTTCTGCAGTTGTATAATTGTCTAACTGTTCATTTTCTAATACATCTAACCCTGCAGCTTTTATTTTTTTTTGCTTTAGTGCATCTATTAAAGCATGGGTATCTGTCACTTTCCCTCTGCATAAATTTAGGAAGTAGGGGCTTTTTTCCAATGCATGAAAGAATGAAGCATTGGCTAAATAGTGCGTTTCCGGCGTAAGTGGTACATGTAAACTAATTACATCGGCATAGCGTTGAATTTGCTCCATATTTGCTTCGTGTATATATCCTTTCGCAAAATCAGATTTATATTTATCGTAAGCCAGAACACTAACATGAAACGGAGCTAAAATTTCTGCAAATGCACTACCGTTATTTCCAAAGCCGATAATACCAACTGTTTTTCCAAAAAGTTCTTCACCCCGGTTAGCATCTCTTAACCACTTACCATTTTTCACTTCTAAATAACTTTTGGTAATATTATTCATTAAATTCAATAGCATGCCCAGCCCATGTTCTGCTACTGCATTTCTATTGCCTTCAGGGCTACTTACGCAGGTAATATTTTTTGTTTCTGCATAAGCAACATCAATCATTTCCATACCACTGCCTAAGCGGCCAATCCATTTTAAATGCCTGGCTTTATCCAGTATGGCCTTATCAATTAGTAATTTAGTGGTAACAATTAATCCTGTTGCATTTTCAATAATTGCTAACAATTCATTATATTGAATACCGGGCTGATAAATTACGTTAAATCCATTTTTTTCGAGTGTTTCGTTTAAAACAGGATGGCATTTTGCTGTAATGATTACTTTATGTTTCATAGTAAATGCATTAATGTATATTCATTTTAAAGGTGAGTATAGCAAAGTCTGCCACACTTAATTGTTCTGCACGTTTATTGAATATTTCATCTTGTAAAACGGTTGCTTCAAACAAATTTTTAACAGCATTACGCAACATTTTTCTGCGTTGGTTAAATGCCGTTTTAACCAATAGCAAGAAATATTTTTCACTATGCATATTTGCAGTTTGCTCTTTTTTTACAAGCCGAATTACGCCACTCATTACCTTGGGCGGTGGTTTAAATGCAGAAGGTTCTACATCAAACAAATATTCAACCGAATAAAAGGCCTGTATTAATACACTTAAAATACCATAAGTTTTACTGTTGGGTTGCGCCGCAATGCGCTGCGCCACTTCTTTTTGAAACATGCCTACCACAACGGGTACTTGTGTTTTCCATTCTAAAATTTTAAACAGTATTTGTGAAGAAATGTTGTAAGGGAAATTACCAATTACGGTAAAAGGGGTATTAAAAGGAGCCTCCATAGCCAACACATCAGTTTGAATCATTCTACTTTTTAAATCGGGATAGGTTTTTTCTAAGTAAGCTACTTTTTCCGTATCTATTTCAACTGCCCTAAATTCTATATTAGGAATAGCTAACAAATATTTGGTTAAAGCACCACCCCCGGGACCTACTTCTAATAAATGGGTAAATGCGTGCTGTTGTAAGGCAGTGGCTATTTTTTGGCTAATAAACTCATTGGTTAAAAAGTGCTGGCCTAATGATTTTTTTAATTGGTATTCCATTGCTGCAAAAATAACCATTTGTGCAGGCTGCCATTCTGTTTCACCAAAGTATTTGTATTGGTACTTTCACGCACTATTCTCCTTAACTTTACCCTTTAATGTAGCATTATGAGCAATGAACTGTTAAAACCGGTGATAGGTATTACATCCGGCGATTTAAATGGTATTGGTATAGAATTAATTATTAAATCGTTATCCGACCATCGCATATTGGATATTTGTATCCCTGTCGTTTTTTCAGGTAATAAAAGCATTAATTTTTACAGAAAAAGTTTACCCGACTATAATTTTACCTACAACAGTACCAAAGACTTTTCTAAATTAAGTCATAAGCAGGTGAATTTATTTAGTTGTTGGGAAGAAGAAGTGGCTATTCAACCCGGTGTGTTAAATGCTACCGGTGGAGCGTATGCTTTACGTTCACTTGAAATGGCTGTTAAAGCATTGAAAGAAGGCAATATTCATGGGTTGGTTACCGCTCCTATTCATAAGCAAAATATTCAATCTGAAAAATTTCAATATACCGGGCATACACCCTATTTAAAAGCCCAGTTTCAGGCTGATGATGTGGTAATGATGATGCTGGCAGAAAATATGCGTGTGGCGGTACTTACAGAGCACATACCGGTAAAAGAAATTGCCGGTTATATTACCCGTGAAAATATTGTAAGAAAATTAAAAATTATTCATCAAAGTCTGCAAACAGATTTTGGCATTGAGAAACCCCGGATTGCCGTTTTAGGTTTAAATCCGCATGCAGGCGACGAAGGTTTAATAGGTACTGAAGAAGAAACCATTATTAAACCTGCTATCAAAGATGCCAAACATAATATGTTGGTTTTTGGTCCATATAGCGCCGATGCTTTTTTTGCAAGAGCCCAATACAACCAGTTTGATGCGGTTTTGGCCATGTACCACGATCAAGGCCTGATTCCATTCAAATCACTCGCCATTGGCGAAGGCATTAATTATACAGCAGGCTTGCCAACTGTAAGAACCAGCCCTGATCACGGCACGGCTTTTGACATTGCAGGGAAAGGCAAAGCCGATCATGCTTCATTTGCTGCTGCTGTTTTTGAAGCGGTTGATATAATTAGAACCCGGCAGGGGTATAAAGATGCCCGTGCTAACCCAATGAAAAAAATGAGTGCCAGAATTTTGGCCAATGCGGTAGATGAAAAAGTTGAAGAATAATTTTAATGCATTATA
>JAKAKY010000164.1 GCA_021824365.1 Bacteroidota bacterium
CAACAACGCTTTGGTCAGTAACTTGTTTTACAGTTGCATTTGTTACAGTTTTAGAAGAAGAATCAGATAGGGTTGAATCTGTCCAGCTATAGCCCTCTTTAATATTTGTAGGATCGAGTGTTAATACATACTTGGCCTGATCATCTGAACCACCCATTTTTACAATGGCATCTAATTTTTGCGATTGTGCAACCATTTTACCATTTTTAATCTCAATGTTATTTGGCGTGTTTAATGCTTTAAACAAATCGGCCATTTCAGGATTGTTTCTCAAATTTTGATCATCTGAATCGAAAGTTTGGTCCTGGCCCATCACTTTCACCTCACCTTTAATATGTTTTATAGTGGCTGAATAAGTGTATCCATCAGCTAAAACCGATTTAATCGTATCTAAAGCAGTTGTAACTGCATTGGTTGAAGTTTCAATATCCTGCCCTGCAAAATTGAGGTTGGTATTTACTTTAATATCAGTAACTGTTTTAAACGGAGTACCCGGTTGCAGTTTAACCGATTGAGCAGAAACTGTACCAATACCGGGTAAAAGAAATAATCCTAAAAATAAGTGTTTCATAATTGTTTTTTGAATAGTAATTGTTTTTGATAACAAAAATATAGGCTTCAACAACTGCAAGATTCAATTGAATACATTTTTTTGAACAATACAATTTCAATGAGTACCCAAATTAATTTTAATCTTTTACCATCCGCCTCCGGCACCACCTCCACCACTGCTTCCGCCACCAAAACCACCAAAGCCACCACCTCCTCCACCAAACCCTCCGCTACTGCCACCCCAACTACCGCTACCTCTATTGTTGAGCATACCCGATAATAAAATGGGTGCAATTAAACCGCCGCCACCACCGCTTCCACCTCCTCTTCTTAATATAAAGAAAACAATCAATAATAATATAATGAATATAATGGCACCACTGCCGGTAGGTTTGTCTTGTTTTCTGGCTACTTTATATTCTCCCACAGCAGCTTTAGCCAAATCATCTACTGCATTATTTAAACCGGTATAATAATCTTTATTTCGAAAAGCCGGCACAATTTCTTCTCTATAAATTTGAGAAGTAGTAATATCAGGAATAGCACCTTCCAAACCATAACCAATTTCAATCCAAACTTTCCTGTCATCAATTGCTGCTAATATTAAAATACCATTATTGGTTTTTTTATTCCCAATGCCCCATACCCGAAACAGCTTATTGGCATAATCTGCTACATCATAGCCATTCAAAGTTTTTATTAATACTATAGCTATTTGGTTAGAAGTTGAATCATCTAATGCCACTAATTTTTGTTCAAGAACCGCATTTTGTTCGGCGGTTAAAACACCGGCATAATCATTTACCAATCGGGGTGGATTAGGCTTGGGTAAAATATCCTGTGCCAAACAAAACAATGTTTGCAACAGAAAAATGGTTATCAGTATTATTTTTTTCATGGGGTAATATCCTGAGCCATGGGCTGTTGTATTGCATTAAATATTCTAATCGCCAAAAACAATATCGTCAGGCAACTCGTTGGTATTGGTTTTACGATTAAAAGGAAAATGTGTGTGTAACGCATTGCCTATTTGTGTTACAATGGTGGCTATACCTTCAGCAAAATGTTTCGCATTAAAATGACTAATCATTTTTTGAACAGCATTTTCCCAAAAATTTTGGCCCACTTTTACATGTATACCTTCATCGCCAAAAATAGCCAGTTTTCTACTTTTCACTGCGACATACACCAACACGCCATTACGTTGGTGTGTTTCATACATGTGTAATTCTGCAAATAGCTCCTTTGCCCTTTCCACCGGATTGTTATTGGGACAAGTATTTTCAATATATACCCGAATTTCGCCACTGGTAACCCTTTCAGCATGTTGAATGGCTGCCACAATATGTTCTTTTTCTTCCTGCGAAAAAAAAGCAACCGATTTTTTGGGAGAAAAGATACCCATTGATTTGATATATTATTTTATATTAAACTGAATATCGGGTGCTTTTTCCGTTCCGGGATCTGCCTGGTAGTAAGGCTTTTCAACGAAGTGGAAAATACCTGCAAAAATGTTGTTGGGGAAAGTACGTACTTTTAAATTATAGGCATTAACAGCAGCATTATAATCGCGCCGGGCAACGTTTATGCGGTTTTCAGTGCCTTCTATTTGGGCTTGAAAATCTTGGAATGCCTGTGTTGTTTTTAAGTTTGGATAAGCTTCAGCAACTGCCATTAAACGGCTAAATGCACCTTGCAACTGCCCCTGTGCCTCCTGAAATTTTTGCAAACTTTGCGGATCATTAATATCTACATTAACGCTAGTAGCTTTAGAACGAGCATCAATTACCTCTTTTAAAGTAGACTTTTCAAAATTTGCAGATCCTTCGATGGTTTTAATAACACTATTGTAGAGGTCAGTTCTGCGCTGATAGTTGGTTTCTACATTACTCCATGATTGCTTAACGGCCTGTTCGCCCTGTACTAATCCGTTGTATTTATTACAACCACAACCGCCTAATAAAAGAATGATGGCAGCTATTACAATTAACGTAAGTGTTTTTGTGTTCATATACGCGGGGTTTATTTGTTTTGTAAAGTTTATTGACAAAAGTTTTTATTTATTGAATGCTACATTCAAAATTTTTTGTAAGATAATTGTTTGTTGTGAATTAATGAGCTTACTTTTTCAAAATATATGCCTAAAAAATAATTACAGCCGATTTGTCATAAAAAAACCACCCCGAAGGATGGTTTTAGACAAATATATTTCTTTAATATTAACCATTGATAGCAGCAATACCGGGTAATTCTTTTCCTTCAAAATATTCAAGCAAAGCGCCACCGCCGGTACTAACGTAACTTACTTTATCGGCAAACCCAAACTGGTTTACGGCAGCCACACTATCACCACCTCCTACTAAACTGAAAGCGCCTTTTTGAGTGGCAGCCGCAACGGCAACGGCAATAGCTTTGGTACCATGTCGGAATTTAGCCATTTCAAAAACACCCATGGGGCCATTCCATAAAATAGTTTTTGCAGAATGAATGATATTAGCAAACTGTTCGCTGGCTTCTGGGCCAATGTCTAACCCCATCCAACCATCAGGAATGTTATTAGAGGGTGCTGCAGAGGTTTCTGCATCAGCAGCAAATTTGCTGGCTATAATACTATCGCCGGGTAAATGTATACATACCCCCTGTTTTTCAGCAGCTATTAATAATTCTTTAGCAGTTGTGATGCGATCATCCTCGCACAATGAATTACCAATAGTACCACCTTTTGCTTTCATAAAAGTGTAAGCCATTCCACCACCAATAATAATATCGGTTGCTCGTTTTAAGAGATTTTCGATGATTAAAATTTTATCGGATACTTTGGCGCCACCAATAATAGCCACAAAGGGTTTTTCAGACTGGTGCATAATTTTTTCGGCACTGGCCACTTCTGCTTCCATCAACAACCCAAACATTCTTTTACCTTTTGGATAAAACTGCGCAATAACTGCAGTAGAAGCATGTGCCCTATGTGCAGTTCCAAATGCATCATTTACATATACATCTCCCAATTTTGATAGTTTTTCTGCGAAAGCTTTATCCCCTAATTCTTCCTCCTTATAAAACCGAAGATTTTCTAATAACAACACTTCGCCTGGTTGTAAAGCGGCAGATTTGGCAAAAGCATCTGCACCAATACAATCATCTGCAAATTGAACCGGAGTTCCATTCAACAAATCTGATAAATGCGCTACCAAATGTTTTAGCGAATATTTTTCAGATGGGCCTTCTTTTGGTCTTCCTAAATGGCTCATTAAAATAACACTACCACCGGCTTTCAAAATTTTTTGAATGGTAGGAATGGTTGCTTTCATGCGGTTATCATCGGTAATTTGATAATTCGCATCTAAAGGCACATTAAAATCAGCCCGAATTAATGCTTTATGCCCATTGAAATTAAAATTAGGAAATTTACTCATAAATTTTTCATTAAAACAGGTTCCTGCATTTTTTTGTTGCATGAACCATATATCATTATATGAAAAAAGCCGGCATATACCGGCCTTTCTTTTATTTGATTAACCCTGCAAAATAATGTACGGTGCGAACCAATTGAGACACATAGCTCATTTCATTATCGTACCAGCTTACTACTTTTACCAATTGTTTATCACCAACGCTAATCACTTTGGTTTGTGTAGCATCGAATAAGGAGCCATAATGCATGCCAACAATATCACTACTTACAATTTCATCTTCATTATATCCAAAGCTTTCGTTGCCGGCGGCTTTCATTACGGCATTAATTTCTTCAACGGAAGTTTTCCTGGCTAAAATTGCAGATAACTCGGTTAATGAACCGGTAATAACGGGAACACGTTGCGCGCCGCCATCTAATTTACCCTTTAATTCGGGCAACACTAAACCAATGGCTTTAGCAGCACCGGTACTGTTGGGAACAATGTTTGCAGCGGCAGCACGGGCTCTTCTTAAATCGCCTTTTGGATGTGGAGCATCTAAAGTATTTTGATCGTTGGTATAGGCGTGAATGGTAGTCATACTGCCAGCTTCAATGGTAAAAGCATCATTCAGCGCTTTAGCCATAGGCGCTAAGCAGTTGGTAGTGCAGGATGCGCAGGAAATAATGGTTTCAGAACCATCTAATATATTGTGGTTTACGTTGAATACCACCGTTTTCAAATCGCCGGTTGCGGGGGCTGATATAACCACTCTTTTAGCACCTGCAGTTAAATGTGCTTCTGCTTTTGCTTTATCGGTAAAAAATCCGGTTGATTCAATTACCACATCCACCTGATGATTTCCCCAGGGAATTTGAGCAGGATCGCGCTGTGCATAGATTTTAACTTCATGTCCATTTACGATAATGGAATTTTCAGTAGCAGTAACAGTAGCATCAAATCTGCCCTGTGCACTATCATATTTTAAGAGATGAGCCAGTACTTTTGGACTGGTTAAATCGTTTATAGCAACCACATCAATACCTTTCATGTTAAAAATTTGGCGATATACCAACCGGCCAATTCGTCCAAAACCATTAATGGCAACTTTAACTGTACTCATTTTTACTTGTATTTAAATGATTAAAAAGATAAATCGGTGCAAAATTAAAACTTTGTTGCCAACTATCCATCTTGTATTTAAGTTAAGCGTGGAATTTTTAAAAGAATTAATAGAAATCAAATACATTGCAATAAGCAGGTATTTCAACACTTAGCACAGGATTTTACAGGAAAAAAAATAAATTCTGTAAAAAATTTTGAGAGATAGCAGCCTACCCCTATTTTTGCACTCCCAAAAACAAATGGAGCGTTGGTCAAGGGGTTAAGACGCATCCCTTTCACGGATGAATCACGGGTTCGATTCCCGTACGCTCTACAAAAAAGCCACCATTTTTCATTGGTGGCTTTTTTTGGACTTTTACCAAATAAGAAATAAATTTTTAATTTACTTTTCTGCTGTCGCTTTTATTTGATTAAAAGCTATTACCTCTTCTGCCACCTTATCGCGTTGGTATTTTTGAATAAATTGAATCAATTTGTTGCATCTGCGGCAAAGTATCGTTGAGAGTAATGCTATCATTTATATAAATTTTTTATTTAGTTATTTCAACTTCATTCGCTGGTGTTTAAATTATATGGTTTAAAATGTTAGCATTGATAATCGTTGATACATTTCTAAACAAGCCCTTGCGTTGTGATAAGGGCATTTCCAAAATCCTATTTTATTTTCTAACTGCATTATTCGATCATTTGCATCAACCCCCCACACCCACTCTCCATATTTTTTATCGATGATATGGTTTTGTATAAATTGCCAGCTGTGAAGTGCTTTTTTCAAAAAATGTTTTTGTTGGGAAATCTGCCAGGCATTAAAAAAACCTACTATTGCCTCTGCTTGCGGCCACCAGTGTTTCTCACGAATTAAAAATTGATCAGCCATTCTTTTTTCATACCAAAAACCACCATCCGAATCTAAACCTTCTGCAGCGGCATTTGCAATCTTTACTGCCAATTCTTCCATTGCACCTACCCATTCAATATCTCCAATTATAATAGCGCAATCCAGTAAAAGCCAGGCAGTTTCAATATCGTGACCGTAAGAAATTACATCTGGCCTTAATTCCCAATTTTCGGTAAAAAATAAGTTTAGGTGAAAGCTGGTTGAATCGATAAAATAATCAACAAATAACTGCAGCAGATGAATAATTTTAGATTTTAATACTTTGTCTGGCCAAACTTTATACAAATTGGCATAAGCTTCAATGATATGCAAATGTGTATTCATGGTTTTTTTTCATTTTTATCTTTTCCACTTAAACGGACATCATGAATAGCAGACCAGTTTTTATTGAATGCTTCAATATAACCGCCGTATTGCGTATCATAACTTTTTGCTTCCAGTACATGAAATAGTTCGATGGCCTTTTCTAAGGCCAACTCATTATTGGTAGCTGCATAAAATTCGCTTAACCCATAAACTACAAAAGCATGGGCATATATTTGTTTGCGGCTATCTGAAGCCTGGCCATCAGGTAATAGTTTCCAATAAACCC
>JAKAKY010000165.1 GCA_021824365.1 Bacteroidota bacterium
AGATAAAAAGAATATGGCATTCAAAGGTACCTTCGTAACATACGGACGTGGAACAGCAGTTGTGGTTGCAACCGGTATGCAAACAGAATTAGGCCGTATTGCCAAAATGTTGCAGGAAGACGAAACACTTACACCATTGCAACAACGCATGGCTTCATTTGGAAAAAAACTTTCTGTACTGGTTTTATTCTTATGTATTTTATTTTTTGTAGCAGGATGGTTACGTGGAGAAGATGTTGTAAAAATATTACTTACCAGTATATCTCTGGCAGTGGCTGCTATACCTGAAGCATTACCTGCTGTAATTACAATTTCACTTGCCCTGGCAGCAAAAAGAATGATTCGTTTTAACAGCCTTATCAGAAAATTACCAGCCGTTGAAACATTAGGATCAGTTACCTACATATGTACCGATAAAACAGGTACACTTACCAAAAACAATATGCATGTGGAAGATGTGTTTGTAAACGGTAAGCAGTATGAACGAAATGCCTTGTCAACTATCAAACAAGAGGGAGACGTAATGTTATTGTTGCATGCTTTCGCACTTAACAATGATGCTGTTGAAGGGGTTGACAAAATAATAAAAGGTGACAGCACTGAAATTGCCTTGATGGAAGTTTCAAACGAACAAAATATACAATCGGATACATGGCCCCGGTTAGCAGAAATTGCTTTTGATGCGGACCGGAAACTGATGACAACATTTCATAGCCATGACAATAAAATAATTTCATTTACTAAAGGAGCGCCGGATATTCTACTGCAACGATGCGTAAATGTTGACACACCTGCATTGCAACAACAGGTAGATGGTATGGCAGCCAAAGGTCACCGGATACTGGGCTTTGCTTATCGTTATTGGAACACATTGCCTGAAAATCCGGATAGTGAAACTCATGAAACGGTTTTGCAGTTTTTAGGCTTAACAGGAATTATTGACCCGCCACGGGAAGAAGTATTTGATGCAGTAGCCCAATGCAAAACAGCAGGTATTGTACCTGTAATGATAACTGGCGACCATCCGCTTACAGCAAAAACTATTGCACAACGCATTGGCATTTTAAGCAGCGAAAAGGATTTAGTCATAACTGGCCAGCAACTTGATGCTTTAGATAATGATAGCTTTCTGGCCAAAGTAGAGAAGATAAAAGTGTATGCCCGTGTATCACCTGAACAAAAATTGCAGATTGTAAAAACATTGCAACAGAAAGGCCATTATGTGGCCATGACTGGCGATGGAGTAAATGATGCTCCTTCTTTAAAAAGAGCAAATATCGGCATTGCAATGGGAATTACGGGAACAGATGTTTCTAAAGAAGCTGCCCACATGATTTTATTGGATGATAATTTTTCAACTATTGTAAAAGCAGTATGGGAAGGTAGAAGAATTTATGATAACATTCTCAAGTTTATCAAATACCTGATGACAACCAACTCCGGTGAACTGTGGACTTTATTATTAGGCCCAATGATTGGTTTACCTGTTGCACTGTTGCCCATCCATATTTTATGGATAAACTTAGTCTCCGATGGCTTGCCTGCTATTTCATTATCGTTTGAAAAAGCAGAGAAAGATATTATGAATCGTCCACCACGGCCACCGCAACAAAGTGTGTTTGCTAATGGCAGAGGGCTGCACATGATATGGGTGGGTATGCTCATGGCAGGTATTGCCTTGTCAGCTCAGGCCTGGGCCATTAGTCATGGGTTACATTGGCAAACTATTGTGTTTAATGTTTTATGCCTGAGCCAGATGGGGCATGTACTGGCTATCCGTTCAGAGAACCAGTCTTTGTTTAGTATAGGAATATTTTCGAACAAACAACTTATTGTTGCGGTAGTAATTGCCTTGCTACTGCAGTTTGTTATTACCTATACTCCTTTTTTACAACCCGTTTTTCAAACCGAAGCTTTGACACTGAATGAATTTTTATGTGTTGGTGTTGCCTCATCGCTGGTATTTTTCGCAGTAGAAATTGAAAAAATTATCTCACGTAAAAAAGGAAAATGAAATCGACTTTTCAAAATCGGCTAATTTTAATCAAACTTTCTTCAATTTCTCAAACAACTCTGTCGAAAATATCGCAGAAAGCACCTGCATGTTATTGCAGATAATCTCACTGTACATAAACATAAAATGGTGCGTGAGTGGATTGAATCTAAAAGCAGAATGACATTGCATTTTACGCCAGCTTATTCTTTATGATTTAATCAAATTTAAATTTTATTTAATATAAATTAGCGTTTTGATGTTGCAAAAATAAGTTCTTTGAAAGTATTGTCAGTATTGAGTTTGCAGAGATTTAGTCTTGGAAACGATTTAAATTTTTGGAATCTTTGGATTTTTTAATTCATTGATTTTCAAAGATTATGAATCAGGGTAAATATATTTTCTCTCAACTTATGAGTTTAATTTCACACAAACAGTTTCAAACCCTTGTCCATCGCTGTAAAGGCGATTATAAGGTAAAAGATTTTAGCTGTTGGAAACAATATTTATGCATGGCTTTTGGGCAACTTACGCATCGGGAAAGTTTAAGCGATACTATGTTATGTTTAAAAGCAAATGCTGATAAATTATATCATTTAGGCATAGGTGATGTTGATGCCAAAAGCACACTTTCAACGGCAAATGAAAATCGTTCTTACCTGATTTATTATGATTTGTCAATGTTGTTAATACAACAAGCAGAGCAATTGTATTTGGGGAATAGCGATCTGGAAGTGGACCTCGATAATAATGTATTTGCTATTGATGCTACTATGATAGATTTATGTTTGTCTACATTTTATTGGGCCACTTTTCGTAGTACGAAAGGAGGCATAAAATTGCACACACAGTTAGATTTAAAAACATCCATTCCAGAGTTTATTTATTTTTCTACGGCTTCTGTTCACAATGTAAAAGCGTTAAATTTTATTTTTTTTGAAGCCAATAGCTTTTATATTATGGATAGAG
Source organism: Bacteroidota bacterium (assembly GCA_021824365.1). Classification (GTDB taxonomy): domain Bacteria; phylum Bacteroidota; class Bacteroidia; order Chitinophagales; family Chitinophagaceae; genus Hydrotalea. The sequence continues at coordinate 2,963 of JAKAKY010000165.1, forward strand.
GATATATAGACTACAAGTGGCTTTATAAGATTGATTGTTGCGAAGCTTTTTATATAACAAGAGCAAAAGATAATATGAACTGTCGCCGTGTTAAATCCTATCCATGTGACAAACCTGGTGGCGTGCTTTGCGATCAAAGTGTTTTATTAAACAACTATTATGCTGCCAGGGATTACCCTAAAAAAATTCGCAGAATAAAATTCTATGATCCCGAAAGCGGAAAGACATTTATCTTTCTAACCAATAACTTTCATCTTAAGGCAACCGAAGTAGCACAACTTTATAAACACAGATGAAAAATTGAGTTGTTCTTTAAATGGATTAAACAGCATTTAAAAATAAAATCCTTTTTGGGGCAATCAGAAAATGCAGTGAAAACTCAGGTATGGATTGCAGTATCTGTATATGTTTTGGTAGCCATTGCTAAGAAGAAACTTATGCTGACCCAATCACTATACGAAATGCTACAGATTTTAAGTATATTCATTTTTGAAAGAATGCCCATAAATCAACTGTTTCAGCAAACTCAGAAACAATATTTCAAAGAACTAAAACATAACCAATTGACAATGTTTGACTAATATCAAAACACTAATGTTATTTTCTAAAATCTTATAAGTATAGACTTTAACCCTGAATGTATAGAAAAATGTAAAAAATTATTTTTTCTGAAGTAATTTAATACTACTTAAATATGAAGCCTTTCAAATTGAAAAAGTAAATCCGATTTTCAACATTGTAGCAAAAGCAAAGAAAATATCAGAAAATAAAAATGACAAACCATAATTGCTATGACTTGTCAATATAAGCGGAGAGAGAGGGATTCGAACCCCCGGACCTGTTACAGTCAACGGTTTTCAAGACCGCCGCATTAAACCGCTCTGCCATCTCTCCGGGTGCAAAATAAAGGCGCAGCCGGGTATCTTCCAAAAAAATTATACTTTATCTGCTGCTTATTTTGTAATATCCTTTTAAAATTGTAATTTCCATTAACTTTTTTGTAACTGCTAAACTGCTTTTAAATATGAAAAAAGTAAAAGATATTTTAAACAGGAAAGGTAACGCCGTAATTGGTTTAACTGCCAATACACTTGTTTTTGAAGCGCTAAAATTAATGGCCGATAAAAATATTGGCTCGGTGGTAGTACAAAATGAAGCAAAGCAATACATGGGTTTATTAACCGAACGCGATTATGCCCGTAAAGTAATTTTAGCAGGTAAACATTCTGAACAAACTACTGTTGGTGAAATTATGAGTACCGGTTTGCCTCATATTACGCCTGAAACTTCTATTGAAAGTTGTATGCACATGATGAGTGATAATAATATTCGTTATTTGCCGGTTTTTGACCAAACAGATAGTTTATGTGGCATTGTTTCTATTAATGATGTAATTTATGAAACTATTCATGATCAAAAAGAAACCATTGATCAACTGCACAGCTATATACAATCTACTTAAAAAACAGGGTTCAACAGAAAAATAAGAAACAAACCGCTTTTTGTATCTTTGCGGTTCATGAAACAATTATCGGCTATTAATAAATACTTCTGGAAGTATAAAACCAGATTTCTGTTAGGTATACTCTTTATCATTCTGTCTAACTACTTTCGAATTTTGGCGCCGCAGGTATCGGGTTATGTGGTTGATCAGGCCGAGCATTTGATTCAACAAAAAACGGCAGCTAATACAGTGCGCGAAAATAAACGGATTGCCAATTATGATTTTTTGGTGCAACGTTTCATTAAAGTAATACAGGCAGAAAATAATAGCTTTTCAACCAATATTTTTATTAGTGCAGTGGTGCTGTTTTTATTGGCGCTAATTGGTGGTTTTTTTATGTTTCTAATGCGGCAAACCATTATAGTAATGAGTCGCCATATTGAGTTTGATCAAAAAAATGAAATATTTACGCATTACCAACAGTTAGATGCTGCGTTTTATAAAACACACAGTACCGGCGATTTAATGAACCGCATTACGGAAGATGTAAGCCGTGTAAGAATGTATGCAGGCCCGGCCGTGATGTACTTCATTAATTTAGCCGCTACCATTGGTTTCTGTTTGTTTTTTATGTTTCAAACCAACTGGCATTTAACTTTATATGTGTTATCGCCTTTGCCCATTCTGGCTATTACCATTTATTATGTAAATACCATCATTAACAGAAAAAGCGAAAAAATTCAGGCGCTGTTATCTGATTTAACTACTGCGGCACAGGAATCATATTCAGGTATTCGTGTCATCAAATCATTTGTACAGGAAAAATCGATGTTGCATTTTTTTGATAAAAACAGTGAGGAATATAAAAAAAATGCTATTGGGCTGGCCAAAGTAGAGGCCATTTATTTTCCATCAATGACGTTGTTAATTGGCATCAGCACTTTACTCACCATTGCCATTGGTGGATGGTACCTTATTCATCAGCAATACAATGTAAGCGCCGGAACCATTTTAGAGTTTGTGATTTATATTAGCATGCTTACCTTCCCTGTTAGTGCCATTGGTTGGACTGCCAGTATGATTCAACGTGCGGCTGCTTCCCAAAAAAGAATCAATGAATTTTTAAATACAACCCCTGAAATTCAGGATAAGCCTAATTTACAACCAGTGCATGTTTCCGGCGATATTCATTTTAAGAACATCAGCTTCACCTATCCCAATACAGGCATCCAAGCCTTATCTAATTTTAATTTAACCATTCAGTCAGGGCAAAAAGTCTTGTTATTGGGCCGAACCGGTAGCGGTAAATCCACCATTGCGCAGCTATTATTGCATTTTTATAACCCCGATAAAGGCAGTATTACCATTGGCGGACACAACATTCAGGAAATTCCATTACACACACTTCGAAAAGAAATCAGTTATATACCGCAAGATGTATTTCTATTTAGCGATACCATTACCAACAATATTGCTTTTGGCCAGCAAGGCCAGATAGACAAAGACATGGTTGAAGCAGCAGCTAAAAATGCCAGTGTACATTATGAAATTTTTAGTTTCGATAAACAATACGAAACGCCGGTGGGCGAGCGGGGTGTTACTTTAAGCGGCGGACAAAAGCAGCGCATTTCTATTGCCCGTGCTTTAATAAAACAACCTGAAGTAATTGTATTCGACGATTGTTTAAGTGCCGTAGATGCCAAAACGGAAAATGAAATTGTAACCAATCTGTATAATTTCTTAAAAGATAAAACCGGTATCATCATTACGCATCGTATCTTCTCAACATTTAGATTCGATAAAATTGTAGTGTTAGAAGATGGTGAAATTACGGAAGAAGGCACCCATGAAAGTCTGATGCAATTTAATGGGTATTATGCAGAACTATATCGTATACAGGTACTGGAAAAAAATGCCACTGCTTTTGAAGCTTAAAAAGCTTCCAGGTATAAAGTTTTGGTAATTCATAAACAATACTATATTTGCCATGCACAAAATAATTCAGTAACCAAAATCTTTACAACTGTGGCGTACGAGAATAACGAAAAAAAAATGGAAAGCGTTTATAGTAAACGTATCAGAGCCGGAAAAAGAAGAACTTACTTTTTTGATGTAAGAGCTACCAAAGGCAACGATT
>JAKAKY010000166.1 GCA_021824365.1 Bacteroidota bacterium
TTCGTAAAATAATTCTGGGGTCAGCCACTGTTCCGGTAATGCCGCCTGTACTAATTACTTCATGCCGTATAATTTTGTTGGCACGGTTTAAATAAATGGCCACAAACATTTCAATGGTTTTATGTTGTAATTGCGCCTTTAAATATTCAGCTGCATCTTTACTGGTAATAACACTGTCTTTTTTGTGTTGAAAAGAATGGGTTCTTATACCTAACTCCAAAGCAGCAACAATGGTTACTGCTTTTGCGGGACCAATTCCCTTAATTTTTAGTTGCAATATTTCTTCCACACTCATACCTGCTAAACGGGTTAAATTGTTGTTTACGGCATACAGTAAACTTTTGGCTAATTCTACTGCCGAAGTATTGGCAGTACCATTGTTCATTAAAATAGCCAGTAGTTCTGTATTGCTTAATGCCCCACTTCCTTTCAGTATCATTTTTTCTCTGGGGCGGTCATCCACAGCCCATTGCTTAATTGTATTTTGTGCCATAAACAGTTTAAATAAATCAACAACAATACTTGATTATTATAAATATAAACTTTGTTTACAAAATGCGGAAATCCGGGTCGCTATTTTCTTCACTGAATAGTTATCTTCGCAACTCATACCTGTAATTATGAATCCATCAGTTAAAGTTTTTGCCGGTGCCGGTTCGCAAAAATTAGCAGAAAAAATTGCGCAACGTTTCGGCGCCCCGCTTGGAAAAGTAAATATTCAAAAATTCAGTGATGGCGAAATGCAGCCTGTTTTTTTAGAAAGTATTCGTGGTGATTATGTTTTTTTAGTACAAAGCACTTTTGCCCCGGCCGATAATTTGATGGAATTATTACTGATGATTGATGCAGCCAAAAGAGCCAGTGCTTATAAAATTATTGCCGTTATTCCTTACTATGGTTATGCTCGTCAGGATAGGAAAGACCGCCCCAGAGTGGCCATTGGCAGTAAATTAGTAGCCAGTTTATTAGAAGCCGCCGGTGCCAACCGCATTATTACCATGGATTTACATGCACCGCAAATTCAGGCGTTCTTTGAAATACCGGTTGATCATTTAGACAGTTCCGCTATTTTCATTCCATATATAGAACATCTGAAATTAGACAACCTCACCTTTGCATCACCCGATGTGGGCAGTAGTAACCGCGTTCGCGAAATTGCCAGTTATTTCAATGCAGAAATGGTAATTTGCGATAAACACCGCAAACGCGCCAATGAAATTGCCAGCATGGTAGTAATTGGTGATGTGACAGGGAAGGATATTATTCTAATTGATGATATTTGTGATACCGGCAGTACTTTGGCAAAAGCCGCAGCATTGCTCAGAGAAAAAGGGGCTACCAGCGTTCGGGCTTTATGCACCCACCCGGTATTAAGCGGCAATGCTTATCAAAATATTGAAAACAGTGAACTGGAAGAACTGGTGGTTTGCGATACTATTCCTTTAGCTAATCCCAACACCCAAAAAATAAAAGTACTCTCTGTAGCCGATTTATTTGCCATTGCCATTCGTAATGCATATGAAAACAAAAGCATTACCAGCCTTTTCATTCATTCACAATTAAGAAATACTAGGGTTTAATGTTTTTTGAAATGTTCAAAATGATAGAAAGCACCGCATTTCCACAAATTTTAGGAGCCGATATTTTTTTTAGGTGTATTCCCTTACCTTTGCCGTCCAAAAAATTATTTCACAATAACTACACTACCTTATAAAAAAAGTTAGTAGTTATTAAAACAAAAACAATAATGAAAACAATTACAATCGAAGGACAACTGAGGACCGAAACCGGGAAAAAAGCCACCCGACAAATTCGCTCTCAGGAAATGGTGCCAGGTGTAATTTACGGTGGCGAAAAAGAAATTAATTTTGCTGCGCCCGTAAAGTCTTTAAAAGACCTGGTGTACACAGCAGAATTTCAAATTGCTGAAGTAAAAGTAGACGGTAAAACCTACCGTTGTATTTTAAAAGATATGCAGTTTGACAGGGTATCTGATTCATTAGATCATATTGATTTATTAGAACTGCAGGAAAGCAAAAAAGTAATTGCTACTTTACCCCTTCATTTTACAGGTACTTCAATTGGTGTAAAAGGTGGTGGTAAATTGGTGATTAAAATGAAGGCATTGAAAGTGAAAACTTTGCCTAAATACCTGCGCGAATTTATTGAAGTAGATATTACCAATCTGGAATTAAACGGCAATATTCGTGTGGAAGATGTAAAAGCTGAAAACATGGAAATTTTAAACTCTCCACGTATTCCTATTGCATCTGTAGTAATGACACGTCAGTTAAAGCAGGAAGAAGCCGCAGCTCCTGCCAAAAAATAAGGTTCAAGTTCAACCCAAATAATATCCTCCGGTATTTGCCGGGGGATTTTTTTTGACCTTGATTTACACCCTCTCTTAATATATTTACAACCATAAATGTTTTACTCATTGGTTTTATACCGGATATTGAAATGGCTTTAGCCAGGGCTAAATTAAAATATACATGAAAAAATATTTAATTATAGGGTTGGGCAATATTGGGCCTGAATACATGCATACCCGCCACAATATTGGCTTTGATGTAGTAGATGCCTTTGTATTAAAACATGGCGGCTTTTTTATGCCCGATCGCCTGGCTTTTAAGGCCGAAGTAAAATGGAAAGGGCATCTGTTTGTTTGTATTAAACCCACCACGTTTATGAATTTAAGTGGGAAGGCCTTTAAATACTGGCTCGATAAAACCACCGTACCCTTAGAACAAACCTTTACCATTGTAGATGATTTGGCATTGCCAATAGAGGTAATTCGTTTACGTGCTGCAGGCAGTTCGGCCGGCCACAATGGATTAAAAGATATCCAACTCACCATAGGTACCGATCAATACCCCAAATTACGCTTTGGTATTGGCAACAACTACCCCAAAGGCATGCAGGCCGAATTTGTTTTAAGCAAATGGCTCCCTAATGAACAACCCATTGTTCGGCAAAAAATTGATAAATGCGTAGAAATCATCGAACAATTTGCTGCTGTGGGTATTGAAAAAACAATGAATATGGCTAACAGCTATAAGCTATAAGTTTGTCCCCTAATCTTATCATTTTTCATCCAAATATGAAAAACTTTACTTCGATTTAAGTAAATTCGCAATATTGATTGGATAAGCAGCGAAGGGTATGTTGCAATATCACCCTAAATAACCTGGAGTATGAAAATTTTTTGTGTTGGAAGAAATTATGCAGAACATGCAAAAGAATTAGGAAATGCCATACCGGAAGAACCGGTTATTTTCATGAAGCCTAAATCGGCTTTACTGCAAACCAATGTTCCGTTTTATTATCCTGAATTTACCAACGAACTGCATTATGAAGCGGAATTAGTATTCCAAATTTGTAAAAACGGTAAATACATCAAACAAAAAGAAGCACCATACTTCTACAACAAAATAACCGTAGGTATTGATTTTACAGCCCGCGATATTCAAAACGAATTAAAGAAAAAAGGCTTACCCTGGGAGAAAGCCAAAGCCTGGGACCAATCAGCCGTAGTAGGAAAATGGATACCTGTTGAAAAAGATATGATGAAGAAACCCATCGAATTTTCTCTCTTTAAAAACAATGAGCAGGTACAATTAGGCAATACGGCACAAATGATTTATTCGGCAGATTATTTAATTGCACATATCTCCAATTATTTCTCCCTCAATATTGGCGATTTAATTTTTACCGGTACACCCGCCGGTGTAGGCGAATGTGTGGTGGGCGATGAATTAACCGGATACTTAGGTAAAGAAAAAATGTTTGATTTAACCATAAAATAATTACCGCTACAGTAAGTAACGGTAGGAAAAATATGCTAACGACTGATTTGCTTTTGCGTGCTTATCGCATCATGTTTACTGCCCGTTCTATGGCGGGTATTTACGAAGAAAACAGAACTATTACCAAATACGTACACTCCACCTCTGCAGGTCATGAAGCCATACAAATAGCCGCCGGCTTACAATTATTACCCACCGATTGGTTTAGCCCTTATTACCGGGATGACAGTTTAATGATGGCAGCAGGGTTTGAACCCGAACAATTAATGTTGCAATTATTGGCTAAAGCTACCGATCCATTTTCAGGTGGCCGGTCATACTACTGCCATCCCGGTAGCTGCGATGCTGATAAACCCAAAATTATGCACCAAAGCAGTGCTACCGGTATGCAGGTAATACCCGCTACCGGCATTGCACAGGCTATTCAATACCAATTGCAACAGGGTTTATTGCCCAACAACGTCAACCCATTGCCCGTTGTATTGTGTTCATTAGGCGATGGCAGTGTAACCGAAGGTGAAGTGAGTGAAGCCTGGCAATTTGCCATTTTAAAACAATTACCTATTATTTATTTGGTGCAGGATAACGGCTGGAGTATTAGCGCTGCCACCCCCGAAGTGCAGGCCATGAATGCATTTGAATATGCCGATGGTTTTAAAGGCTTGCATAAACTGCAATGTAACGGTAGCCACTTTGTGCAAAGTTATCAAACCATGCAACAGGCATTTGCACATGCCAGAACCGAACGCAAACCGGTGCTGGTACATGCTACCGTACCTTTATTAGGCCACCATACCAGCGGGGTACGCAGAGAGTTTTACCGAACAAAAGAAAACCTGCAACAACACAGCGAAAATGATCCCATTCCGCACCTTCGGCAAACTTTGCTGGAAGCCGGCATTTGTGAAACGAGTATTCTTGAAATAGAAGCCACTTCCCGGCAAATAGCACAAACGGCATTTGAAAAAGCAGTAGCCGCTCCTGAACCCAATCCGGCTACGGTAACCGACCATATATTTGCCCCTGCTGCCATTACCGAAGAAAGGGGTGAACGAAGCCCTAAAGCAGCAGAAAAAGTGTTAATGGTAGATGCGGCATTGCATGCCATTGAAGAAATTTTAGCTGCCCACCCTGAAGCCTTATTTTATGGGCAGGATGTAGGCAGGCGTTTGGGTGGGGTGTTTAGAGAAGCAGCCACATTAGCCGATAAATTTGGCGATAACCGGGTATTTAATACGGCCATTCAGGAAGCCTATATTGTTGGTTCCACAGCGGGTATGTCGGCTGCCGGTTTAAAACCGATTGTGGAGGTGCAGTTTGCCGATTATATTTATCCCGGCTTTAACCAGTTGGTGACAGAAATAGCCAAATCCTGCTACCTCAGTAATGGTAAATTCCCGGTACAAATGGTATTGCGCATACCTACCGGGGCATATGGCGGCGGTGGCCCTTACCATAGCGGTAGTATTGAAAGTACACTCTTATCTGTCAAGGGCATAAAAGTGGTGTACCCCTCTAATGCAGCAGACATGAAGGGATTGATGAAGGCCGCTTTTTACGACCCCAATCCGGTGGTTATGTTAGAACATAAAGGTTTGTACTGGGGTAAAGTACCGGGTACAGAAGGGGCCAAAATGCCTGAACCGGCGGCCGATTATGTACTGCCATTGGGTAAAGCGGCAAGGATAATGGAGGCAGCACCGCAACATATTAAGCAGGGTACATCTGTTTGTGTTATTACTTACGGCATGGGCGTATATTGGGCTAAGCAGGCTGCTCATGCTTTTCCGGGGCAGGTAGAAATTATTGACCTGCGTACGCTGTTTCCGTTGGATGAAACGCTGGTAATGGAAACCGTTACCCGGCATGGTAAAGTATTGGTGGTTACAGAAGAGCAGCAGTACAATGCATTTGCCGAAGCTTTGGCTTACAGAATTACACATGCCTGTTATCAGTTTTTAGATGCCCCGGTAGAAGTATTGGGCGCCTTGAATACTCCTGCCGTACCCATCAATATAGGGTTAGAAGCAGCCATGTTACCCTCGGTTGCGGGTATTGAAAAACGAATGGCTAAACTTTTAGCTTACTAAACTTTGCCAAACCATTCTATATACTATATTTGCAGCCCGAAATGGCGAGGTAGCTCAGTTGGTTAGAGCGCAGGATTCATAACCCTGAGGTGATGGGTTCAATTCCCATCCTCGCTACTTTAAAAAAGAGGCCACGTGAACCAGCATTGGCCTCTTTTCTTTAATATCATTATTTTTTATTGAATAAAATAGTAAACCTGCTTTATTGATTAATATTTCAGTACTTGCTGTACGGCTATTTTTTTAGTGCCTTCATAAATGGTAATAATGTACATACCGGCCGCCCAATGAGTAGTGGTAATAACCGGGCTAAGGGTATTAGGGTGCAGGGTATGTATGCGCCTGCCATCTAAATTGGTAATAGTAATAAAGCTGTTAGAAAGGTGAATACTATCCGGCAGTTGAATGGTAAGCGTAGCCCTAACGGGATTAGGAAACATCCGCACATTGTTGTGAATGGTAGTAAGGTTTTCTGCAAGTGGTTGGCCAATAACGGGCCCGGTACTTAAAAACCCTTTGCCGCCACCCCCACTGCCGCAGCTTGAAGCAATAGGCCCAATAGTAAAAGAAGAAGTAGCACTGGCTGCCGATACCCCACAATTATTGGTAGCCTGTACACTTATACCAATTAGACATTAAA
>JAKAKY010000011.1 GCA_021824365.1 Bacteroidota bacterium
TAGCCAGTACATGTTTAACAGCAGCATTATTGAGAGCATTTGCTGCCAACGCTGCTGCTGCCGTATCGGCCACACAAACCCGGTGGCAATTGGCTAAATCGGGTACTTTATCGAAAAACACTACCGGAATGCCCATGGCAAAGATTTTTTGGAAGGGTTGCATATCTTTAGTGGCAGGAGTAATACAGGCAAACACACCCGATACTCTGTTTTGTCGGCATATTTTCAGGTTATTAGCTTCGATAACGGGGTCATCGCCCGATTGAAGAATGATGAGTGAATAGCCCTGTTGGCGGCTATCTTCTTCAATGGCAGCAATAAATGCATCGTAAAAATAATTAGAAATAGTTGGTACTACCAAACCAAAAAGGTTACTATTATTGGTACGAAGGTGAATGGCATTGGCATTGGGTTCATAGTCTAATGTTTGGGCTAACTCTATCACTTTGGCTTTTGTTTTTTCAGAAATATCCGGATGATTTTTTAATGCCCGGGAAACAGTTGAAATACTGACGCCCAATACTTCGGAAATTTTTTTCAGGGTGGTATTTGTCATTTTCTTATGCTTAAATACAGGTTATACAATCATGAAGTTTTCCCCTGCAAACATTTTCGCAAACGATTGCGGCACACTCAGGAGTAAATAAATTGTTAATGAATGCAACATTTCTAATACTTTAGATGTCTGTTTCATACTTAGTTCTGCAAGAAAATTAACAAAAAATTTTCTTAAAGACATAAAAGGTGTAAATTTAACACAATAATCTAACTAAACGCTAGCTTTATGAACTTAAAAACGCTTGCCAAAGGTATGTTATACCTCTTCTTGGCTTTGTTCTCCACCGCAGCATTTGCCCAAACCAAAGTAATTACCGGTAAGGTAACCGACTCAAAAGACGGTTCACCGGTAGCGGGTGCAACTATTGTGGTAAAAGGCACCCAGTTCGGCACAGAAACCGGGCCGGATGGATCTTTTAAATTAAATGCTCCTGCCGATGCCAAAAAATTGGTCATTAGTTCCCTGAACTTTGTTACCCAGGAAATTGCCATTACAGGAAGTGCCATTAATGTGTCATTAGCACCATCAGCCGATCAGTTAGGCGATGTGGTGGTTATTGGTTATGGTACTGCCCGTAAAAATGATTTGACCGGTGCATTATCTTCGGTAAAAGCTAAAGATTTTAATCAGGGAATTATTAGTTCTCCTGACCAATTATTGCAAAACAAAGTTGCAGGCCTGCAAATTGTATCCAATGGTGGTCAGCCCGGTACAGCAACTACAGTTAAATTAAGAGGTAACAGTTCATTAATTGCAGGTCAACAGCCACTTTATGTAATTGATGGAGTGCCATTGGATGGAAGAACCGCGAGACCTTCTGTAACATTAGGGGCCGGAGGTTTTGGAACCACTCCGGATGATAACCCATTATTATTCATTAATATGAATGATATTGCACAGGTGGATGTTTTAAAAGATGCTTCTGCTACTGCCATTTATGGTTCACGTGGCGCCAATGGCGTAATTGTAATAACTACTAAAAAAGCAACAGGCGGGGCTCTAAAAGTAGATGCAGGCGTATCCTACGGAGTGAATGCCGGTTACATGAAAAAGTATGAGGTTTTGAATGCTGCCCAGTTCAGACAAGCACTAAAAAAATACAATCAACCCGGTAGTTTAGATGGAGGGGCTTCTGTCGATCCATTTAAAGCAATTGAGCAAAATACCATTGCACAAAATTATAATGTGGCTTTCAGTGGTGGCAATGAGAATGGACGTTTCAGAGCTTCCTTTCTGGCATCCAGCCAACCCGGTATTATTAAAAACACAGATCTTTCTAAATACATTGCTTCTTTTGGAGGCGAATATAAAATGTTAGACAAGCGTTTAACAATTGGCTTTAATCTGATAGCGGGCCATGTTACGTATCAGTTGCCGAACGTTTCAAATACTGCAGGTTCACAGGGTAACTTAATTAGTTCCGCTTTAAGCTGGAACCCGACATTGCCTTTCAATAATAGTAATGGTACTTTCAATTACCCAACCAATGGTTCGGGAAACCCAATGTCTCTTTTAGCAGCATATTCAGATGCTTCTAATTTAAATACACTTCTTGGTAATATTAATGCTTCATATAAACTGGCAAAAAATTTGAGTTACAAATTTTTATATGCAGTTAATCATGCTACCGGAAGCCGGTTAACCAATATTGACGGTTTTGTTCAGGGATATAGTGGTTTGTCAGGTTTGGGTTTTGGTGCAATTTCTGGTGCTACCTTAACTTCCCAAACATTTACACATACGCTGAATTATGATGCCAACATTACCAAGAAATTAAAGTTAAATGCAGTTGCCGGTTATGAATATTGGACTTCTGACTATTCCAATCAAAGTTTTAGTGCCACAGGGTTTAATACCAATCTGGACCAAACTAAATTAGTTAATATTCCATATACCTCTATACTTCAAAATGGCAATACACAGAATCCTCCCAGTATATATGTAGATCCTACCACTTCATTGCAATCTTATTTTGGGCGTGCCAGTTTGAATTATGATGAAAAATATTTTTTAACTGCTACCATGCGGGCTGATGGCTCTAATAAGTTTGGAGCTAATAATAAATATGGTTACTTCCCTTCTGTGGGTGCTCGTTGGGTAATTAGTAATGAGAAGTTTCTGCAAAATAGTAAGTTAATTTCCAATTTAGCTGTAAGAGCTTCCTGGGGTATTACCGGTAGCCAGGAATTTCCCGCATCTGCTTCACAGGAATCATTCGGCGTCAACTCATATAACAACATTGGTCAGTCCAATGTATTCAATCCTAATTTAAAATGGCAACAAACCTCACAAACTGACCTTGGATTGGATTTCGGATTATTCAATGGAAGAATATTTGGTTCGTTTGACTATTACAACAAAAACACAACCAACATCCTGTTCCAAAGCAATGCCATTCAGCCGGCTCCGGCAGCTACTTACTGGATAAACTTACCGGGACACATCATGAACAAGGGTTTTGAATTATCATTGGGTGCTGTAGTTGTTGACCATAAAAATTTTGGATGGAATGTAAACTTTAATATGGCTTACAACAAAAACAAATTGACCGACTTTTTTGCACCAGGAACAACAACTCCTTTGCAAATTTTAACCGGTCAGATTACCGGTCAGGGAGTTTCCGGAACGCTTGCTCAAATTATGACCAACAATCAACCAATCGATGCATTTTATTTGAAACCATTTGGCGGTTTTGATGCTAATGGCAACCAAATTATCGGAGCCAATCCTGTAATTGCAGGAAATCCAAACCCAACCACTGTATATGGTGTTAGTACAGACATCCGGTATAAGAAGTTTACATTAACCATTAATGGTGGAGGCCAGGGAGGATACCTGATATATAGTAATACTGCTACTAATATTACTAATTTGGCTGGTATTGTTGCTGGTAGAAACATTGATAAAGCTGCGTATAATTCTTCGGAGGGTGTTACCTCTGCCGTAGGTGCTTCTACACGCTTCCTGCAAAGCGGTAACTTCTTCAAACTGAGAAATGCTACCATCAATTATCAAGTTGGTAATGTTGGAAAATACATCAAAAATCTAAGTGCTTTTGTGAGTGGTAACAATTTGTTTGTGATTACTAAGTTTACCGGATTTGATCCTGAGGTGAATACGGATCATAGTAATGCAGGTTACCCATCATTATCTATTGAATACCTGCCCTATCCTACACAACGCACTGTTTCATTTGGTGTAAATTTCTCTTTATAAGTTAATTATTAAAAATTATAACTATGCTACCTTATAAAAAAATATTCGCAGTTGCAATACCATTATTAGGAATAATGGTGGGTTGTACAAAGCTCGACCAATCCTTAAAAAGCTCGCTGACTGCAACACAAGCAGCAAATGCATTGGGTGCAAACGGAACACAATTATTATTGAATGCTGCTTATGTTGACATTCCCGGTGTATTTAACTATCAAGACGGCGTATTTTCCTTACAGGAAAACTCTACCGATGAGTCATTGGTACCCACTCGCGGTGGCGACTGGGATGATAATGGTGTTTGGCGCGTAATACATAATCATACCTGGAATGCAGACCACGCTCAGGTTTTGAATGTATTTAATGGATTAAATAAAATAAATTTTGATGCCACTAACGTATTGTCGTTTACCCCAACCCCATCACAGGCAGCTCAGGCCAAATTTTTAAGAGCATATGCATTGTATTATCTTTTGGATTTGTATGGTCAATACCCCATTCGAAATCCCGGCGATAATTTATTAAATGCACCTACCGTATTATCTGGAGCCCCAGCTGTAAACTTTATCATTAGTGAATTAACAGCGGCTTTACCAAATTTACCATCTTCAACCGGAGGTACCGGTTCTAAGGTGGCTACAAAGGATGCAGCAAAAAATTTATTAATGCATCTTTATTTGCAAAGAGGTGCTTTCCTGAACAGGGCTTCTCCAACATTTGCATCAACCGATTTGGATTCTGTGATTTACTATGGTAATCAAATCATCAATAGTGGGCTGTATTCCTATTCAAGCGAGTATTTCGATAATTTCTCAGCAACAAATGGTAATTCGACTGAAACAGTTTTTGCTTATCCGAATGCATCCGGTAATGTGGTAAACAGCTCCGGTATTCAGGCTCGCTGGATGATGACTTTGCATTATAATTCTTATTCAGGCCAGGCACCTAATGCAGGATGGAACGGATTTTCTACCATGAGCGATTTCTACAATACTTTTGGCGTAAATGCTTTGGGAGCTGTGCCTACTACGTTTTCAATGACCGACTCTACCCTGGATTCACGTATTGGATTAAGAGCTTATAGTGCCACTACTGCAAACTCAGGTATTCGTCCCGGGATGTTGGTTGGTCAGCAATATGATGCAGCAGGTAATCCGGAAAAAGACAGAAAGGGAAATCCTTTGGCTTTCAATCCTGTCATTGCATCCAATATGATAGAAACCGGCAACAATTTAGAAGTAACGGGTATACGGGTTGTTAAGTACGCTCCAGATTTTACAGATGTTTCAGGTAAATATTATTCTTCTAATTCCGGTAACTGGTTAATTTTAATGCGCTACCCGGATGTAGTATTAATGGTTGCCGAAGCACAATTAAGAAAAGGAAACAGTGCTACCGCTTTAACTCTAATTAATCAATTACGCTTAGCCCGTAAAGCCCCAATTTTAACTTCTATCACTTTAGTAAATCCTGCCAATGTAGATGATCCAACTACACTTTTGGCTGAAAGAGGACGCGAATTATACTGGGAAAGCTACAGAAGAACCGATTTAATTCGTTTCGGTGTATTCTTAAAACCCTGGCAATATAAAACGAATGACGATCCAAAAAATCTGGTTTACCCGATACCTACACAGGCTTTGGCTGCAAACCCCAATCTAAAACAAAATCCAGGTTACTAAACCAGATTCTGATACATACTCTACATCTAGCAGAAGGCCGGTATATCCGGTCTTTTGCATTGTTATGCATTGAATCAATATCAACCTTCTTTTTATGTGGATTTTTTTTTAAAATTCTGTTATTTATACTGGCATCAACAATTATCCCTGTCATGCCTTTACAGCATTGCGCTTTAGTACTTACATTTACAGCAATTGTATAACACCGGTTGGATACAAACACTTTTTCAAAACTATCATTGTAATATAAACGATAAGTAAAAACTTTTATGAAATATTTGCTGCTATGCCTGTCTGTAATGGTATTTGTTTCCTGTCATCAAAAAAATACGCAAACACTTTTCACCCTAATGCCCAATACCGGTATTCATTTTAGAAATGATGTTACGGATGGCCGCTTAGAAAACAGTTTTTTATTTCGGAATTTTTATAACGGAGGCGGTGTTGCTATTGGCGATGTTAACAACGATGGTTTGCCCGATGTATTCTTTACCTCTAACATGGGCGAGAATAAATTATACCTGAATGAAGGAAATTTTAAATTTAAAGATATTACCGCCACTGCCGGTTTTCAGCAAGATAGTATGTGGAGTACCGGCGTTGTGTTTGTAGATATGAATAACGATGGCTGGCTGGATATTTATGTGTGTAATTCCGGCCACATGTCAAACGGTAACCGCCGCAACAAATTGTATATTAATAACCACAACAGTACTTTTACGGAAGCCGCACACCAATATGGCTTAGACCACAAAGGCTACACTACCCAGGTTTCTTTTTTTGATTATGATTTAGATGGTGATTTAGATTGCTTTATCATTGATAATAGTCCTATCCCCGTTAATCAATTGGCTTTTAATAATAATCGTGATTTGCCCGATAGTGCCTGGAAAGTAGCCGAATTTTTAAAAGGCGGCGGTAACCATTTATTGCGCAATGACAATGGCCATTTTGTAGATGTAACCCAACAAGCCGGTTTGCATAGTAGTTTAATTAGTTTTGGATTGGGTATTTCTGTAGGTGATGTAAATGGTGATGGCTATCCGGATATTTATGTATCGAACGATTCTTATGAGCGTGATTACCTCTACATCAATCAACGCAATGGTACGTTTAAAGATGAGTTTGAAGACCGTATACGTCATACCAGCTTCTCTTCCATGGGTAGCGATTTTGCCGATATCAACAACGATGGCTGCATTGATATTTTTAATACGGATATGTTGCCCGATGATGATTATCGCCTAAAAACCACCGGCGCTTTTGATAATATTGATTTGTTTAGAAGTAAACTGCGTGCAGGCTTTTATTACCAATATGTAAAAAACTGTTTACAGTTAAATGATAAAAACGGAAAGTTTTCTGAAATTGCCAATTATGCCGGTGTGCCTGCTTCAGACTGGAGCTGGGGTGCATTGATGTTTGATATGGATAACGATGGCTATAACGATATTTATGTTTGCAATGGTGTGAACAGAGATGTTACCGACTTAGATTTTATTGACTTCTTTGCCAATGATGTAATTCAAAAAATGGTATTAACCGGCAAAAAAGATAATGTAGACCAGGTACTATTGAAAATACCACAAAATCCTTTGCCAAATAAAGCCTTTCATAACCAACACGATTTGCGTTTTATTGATAAGGCCAAACAATGGGGTTTGGTGCAATCTTCTTTTTCGAATGGTGCCGCCTATGGCGATTTAGATAATGACGGCGATTTAGATTTGGTGGTGAACAATGAAAACATGGAGGCTTTTGTGTACAAAAACAATAGCCGCGAAATCAATAAAAACCATTATGTTGGTTTTTTGTTGAAAGGAACTTCGCAAAATAATTTTGCCATTGGTAGTAAAATTGAAGTGTATGCCAACGGACAAATTATGAGCCGCGATGTATTTCCCAGCCGCGGTTTTCAATCATCTATGGATTATAAACAAATCATTGGATTAGGGCAATTAACGCACATCGATTCTATTCACATTATCTGGCCCAACCTTGGTATAACCACTTATCCAAATCCTTCTATAGATACAGTGTATCATTACCAACAACCAACAATCTTTACTACTTTCTTCAAAAAAGAAAATACAACAGTAACCCCTTTACTCGATTCGGTAAAAAGTGTTTTTGAAAAACATGTGGAAGATGATAATATTGATTTCAACTATGAACGCAATATTCCTAAAATGCTTTCCCGCGAAGGGCCTAAAGCTGCTGTGGCGGATGTGAATGGTGATGGGCTGGCAGACGTGTATATAGGCGGTACCGTTGGTTACCCCGGCCAAATTTATTGGCAACAAGCCAATGGAAGTTTTGTACAAAAACCAGAACCGGCTTTTGCACAGTTCAGTGATTTTGAAGATGGCGCCCTGGCATTTTTAGATTATGACCATGATGGTGATATGGATTTATTAGTTTGCCCCACCGGAAACACACATCCCTCTAATACCCGCCAAATGCAGTTGCGTTTATTTACCAATGACGGAAAAGGTAACTTCTCTATTAAAACAGATGCATTTCCCAATACCGGTATGAATGTATCTGCCATAGCAGTGCATGATTTTAATGGCGATGGCTATCCCGACATTTTTGTGGGAGGAAGAAATGAACCCCGCAATTATGGAGCTGACCCGCAAAGCTTTTTGTTTGTAAACGATGGCAAAGGCCATTTTACAGATATTGCTGCTACAAAAAATCCTGCCATTGCACATATTGGTATGGTTACCGGTGCACAATGGGCCGATGTATTAGGTACAGGCAAACAACAATTAATTATTGTAGGCGAATGGATGACACCACATATTTTTTCTGTAGAAGGGGATAAGTTTACCGAAGTAAATACCAACCTGAATAATAAGTATGGCTGGTGGGAAAGCCTTGCTGTGGCCGATGTAAATGGGGATGGATTGAATGATTTGATTATAGGCAATATTGGTGAGAATTTTTATCTGCATCCCGACTCTACCCATCCCGTAAAATTATGGATCAATGATTTTAATCAGAACGGTGTGCAGGATAAAGTACTCACCAGTACCATTAACGGTAAGGACTTGCCGGTATTTTTAAAGCGAGAAATGGAAAATGAAATTCCTTCACTGAAAAAAAATAATTTAAAGCATCATGATTATGCCGCTAAATCAGTTCAGGAACTATTCCCCGCATCAGTTATCAATTCCTGCCTTGTAAAACAATTCAATTACGCACCATCTGTCATTGCCATCAATAAGGGTAATGGTGTTTTTGAATTGCAAAAATTACCGCCGGTAGTGCAATTCTCTTCTGTAAATGCCATTCGTTGCACCGATTTAAATGGCGATGGTAAAATAGATGTATTGTTAGGTGGAAATGAGTTCGGCTTCCTGCCACAATTTGAACGATTAGATGCCAGTTACGGAACGGTATTAATGAATAGAGGTAATGCAGTATTTAAAATTTTGAGTGCACAACAGTCGGGTGTTGAGTTGGAAAGTATGGTTCGTGATATTGTTGAAATTCCTACCAAAAACAAACCCTGCTTTCTGTTTTTGCAAAATGATGCCTATCCGGTATTGTTTCAATTGCATAATGAGGTAAATATTTTAAAAACCAGGAAATAGTTGAATTTGCGAAATGCTCTTTTGTAATTGGTTATTTCCAAACATTTAATAACTAAAACTGCATGTGTAAACATATTTCACTTTATTTATTATTGTTAGTTGTTTTGGCTGCTTGTCATTCCAATTCTGGTAAACAATCGGCCGAGCCGCCCATGTTTCGGGTATTAACCGATGCACAAACCGGATTGCATTTTCAAAATCATTTAAAACCATCGCCTAATTTTAACATGTTTAAATACATGTATTTTTACAACGGTGCAGGCATTGGTGCAGGCGATTTTAATAATGATGGTAAAATTGATTTATTTTTCACCGCTAATCAGGGCGATAGTAAATTATATTTAAACAAAGGCAGATTACAATTTGAAGATATAACGCAACAAGCCGGTATTCCGCAAGATGGCGAATGGTCAACCGGCGTATCGGTAGTAGATATTAATAATGATGGGTTGTTAGATATTTATATTTGTCGGGTAGGCCATTATGAGGTATTGCAAGGGCATAATCAGTTACTCATTTGTACGGGTATTGACCTGGCCGGTATTCCGCATTATAAAGATGAAGCAAAAGCTTATGGATTGGATTTTTCAGGCTTTAGTACACAAGCTGTTTTTTTTGATTATGATATGGATGGCGATTTAGATATGTTTTTACTAAACCACTCTGTACATCAAAATGGTTTATTTGCACCCCGAAAAATTTTCTTAGGTACTTATGATTCACTTTCCGGTGATAGAATTTACCGCAACAATGGCAATCATACTTTTACGGATGTTACCCGCCAGGCCGGCATTAACAGTTCTGCCATTAGTTACGGGTTAGGCGTTGCCGTTGCCGATATTAATTTAGATGGATACCCTGATTTATATGTAGGCAACGATTTTCATGAAAATGATTATTTATACATCAATCAAAAAAATGGCACGTTTAAAGAAGAAAATAATCAACGTCTCATGCATACCAGCCAGTTTTCAATGGGGGTTGATGTGGCCGATGTGAACAATGATGGTTATCCTGAAATTATTTCAATGGATATGCTGCCGTTTGATCCTTACATTTTAAAACGCTCATTGGGTGAAGATGAATATGATATTTTTTATCATAAAATTGATGTAGGATACAATTATCAATACACCAGAAACAACCTGCAATTCAACCGGCGCAATGGCATGTTTAGCGAAATTGGTTTGTATTCGGGGGTATATGCTACAGACTGGAGTTGGGCGCCTTTGTGGATGGATTTTGATAATGACGGAAAAAAAGATTTATTCATATCTAATGGCATTCCCAAACGGATGAATGACATGGATTATGTAAACTTTGTTTCGAATGAAGAGATACAAAAAAAGATTAACAGCAATACCATTGCCGATCAGGATATGGCTTTGGTGAATAAATTTCCGGAAATAAAAATTCCCAATAAATTTTATCGCAATAGCGGACAAATGCTTTTTGTTGATGAACAAAACAGCATTCAAAATAATCAGCCTACTTATTCCAACGGCGCAGTATATGCCGATTTAGATAATGATGGCGATTTAGATGTAGTGGTGAACAATATTGATGAACCGGTTATGGTTTACGAAAATACCGCCAACAACGGTACCGTAAAAAAGGCATATGTGGAACTCAATTTAAAAGGCCCGGAAAAAAACATTCGTGCATTGGGTAGTAAAGTAGTTTTGTTTGCCAACGGCGGTATACGTACTTATGAAAAATACCCTACCCGCGGCTTTCAAAGTAGCATGGAAATTCCTTTGCATATTGGATTGGATAGTACTAAAATTGATTCAGCATTTTTAATTTGGCCCGATAATACCTGCCAACGGTTAAGCCTTGCTGAAAGAAACACAATACTAACCTTCACTTATAATAAAGGATTACCCAAATTTAATTACGCCATTATTACAGCTTTTCATCCTAACACCACCAGGCCAATGGAGGATATTACTGCCAGGGTGCAATTAAATTATGTACATCATGAAAATCATTTTGTAGAATTTGATCGGGAGTCATTAATTCCACACATGGTATCAACAGAAGGACCTGCATTAGCGGTGGCTGATATTAATCACGATGGTTTAGAGGATGTATTCATCGGCGCATCTAAAACATTTAAACCGGCTGTTTTCTTACAAAAACCTAATGGCACCTTCCGGCAACTCAATGAAACGGCTTTAAATGCCGATAGCACGTATGAAGATGTAGATGCTACCTGGGTGGATGTAAATAACGACGGGCATGTTGATTTGGTCATTGCTTCCGGCGGCAATGAATATTACGGCACAGATGAGCGCATGCAGCCTCGGGTATATTTGAATGATGGAAAAGGCAACTTAACCAAATTGCCCGATGCTTTTAAGAATATTTATATGACGGCGTCTACTGTTTCTGCGTATGATGTTAACGGTGATGGCTTTATGGACTTATTTATTGGAGGCAGGACTGTGCCCTGGAATTACGGTATTACACCCGCTTCTTATTTATTATTGAACGATGGGAAAGGGCATTTTACCGATGTAACCGAAAAATATGCAACAGGGTTAAAAAATATTGGCTTAGTAACTCAGGGCCTTTGGTTCGATTTAAATAAAGATGGGAAAAAAGATTTAATAGTAACTACAGAATGGAATGGTATTTATGCTTTCATGAATCAAAATGAAAAATTGGTTAAAACCATACTCACCGATAAAAAAGGCTGGTGGAATTTTGTTTTGCCGGTTGATGTAAATAATGATGGGCAGATTGATTTGATAGCAGGCAACCTGGGGCTGAATAGCCGCTTAAAAGCTTCTGAAAAAGAACCGGTACGTTTGTATGTAAACGATTTTGATGATAACGGACAAAAAGAACAAATATTGACTTATTATTTAGAAGGTAAAGAAATTCCCTTTGCCAATAAAGATGAATTGCAAAAACAAATACCCATAATAAAGAAACGATTTTTGTATGCGGAAGATTTTGCCAAAGCTACTTTGCCCGAATTGTTTACGCAGGAAAAATTAAATACTGCCACTGTGTTAGAAGCTAATTATTTTGACAATGCGGTTTTAGTGAATGATGGGCATCTGCACTTTACGGTACAGGCTTTGCCCTGGCAGGCGCAACTATCGCCTTATAAAACAGGCTTAGCGACAGATACGGGTGCTAATGGATTACCCAATATTTTTCTGGGCGGAAATTTTTATGATAACAATATTCAAATGGGAAGATATGATGCCGATTTTGGAACTATTTTAACCAATTATGGGCATCAACAATTTTCGGCAAGTACTATGAATGGATTGATTATTAAAGGACAAATTCGACATATTCTACCCATTACCATTGGTGGAAAGAATTGCTTTATTCTGGCACGTAATAATGAAAGCACAATGGTTATAGGGTTTAAAAAATAGGTGGTAACAAATATTTGGTGTTAGCTACGAATTAAACTAAAACTCATGAATATGAAGTAAAAAATATTCGTGCATTCGGGGCAACAAAAAGCATCATCATATTCACCGCTGCCATAGCCTAAAATACCGGCTGATATATTTGTGTAACCCATTGTGCGGTATCAGTAGTTGTGGGCACCTCATTCATGAGCCTGTAAAAAGGAATGGCCATGGCAGTGCGATGATAATCCGAAAAATACTGCATTAATGTTTGATAGGTAAGATGAATATTCCAAGGTCCGCCTTTTACCTCTGTTACAATAAAATTGCCTTTTACCATTTGTTTGTATTCAAATTTTCCTTCACTGCTAATGGGTTTTGTAATTGGTATGGCTACCATTAACTGAATACTGTCTTTATCCCAATGGGTAATGTTGTAAATAGGGTGTCCGTTAGGCAGGTATACCAATTTTCCTTTTGCAAAATCTGTTAAACGGTTAATTAATGTGTAAATATCACTTACTGTAGGTTGCTTTTCTAAAATTATTTTGGTTGATACCAGATAAGTATCGGCATAACCCTGCTGGCGGAGTTGAATGCCATACAGGTTTTCTATGTTTTCTGCAAAGCCTGTAAAACGTGCCAGAAATTGTTGCATGGCAGGTTTTAATTGCAATGCAGTTCTATAGCGAATAATTTTTAAAAATGGATTATTTCCGGTTGGTATTTTTACCTGCCAGAGCATATAACTGGAGTCAATCCCCGCAGGAATAATACTGATTTGCGAATTATATATTTCATCACCCGATGACAATAAAAGTTTTAAGCCTTTGTACAATTGTTCGGTTACCGAAAAATGAACATTTTTAATTACAAATGCATGTGCAGTTGAATCTTCCACTCCGCCACGCTCAACATTTCTATGGTTCCACCATTTGTGCCAATGACTGGTATCCTGTAATAAACGGGTAATCCCATTTTCATTGGAGTTGATTTTTACGATAATACCAATGGTAGCTTCCTGGGGAATAAACAGGTACACTGCAACCGAAAAAATGATGAAAAGGGTAACAATAATCAATATCCATTTTTTCATGCAACAAAGTATTTTGATGGCGTGAGTGATAATATTTGCAAAATAAGCCTAATCAATCATAAATACGGAATGCAGCGGGTTGGAAATGTTTAAAATAATCTTAACTTTTTTTTTCAGGCATTTCATAAAATACAGTTTATTGAATTTGCGCTACTGCCTAAATTAGGTTAATTTTCGCCCGTCGTTTTAAAAAAAAATTATGTTCACGAATTGTGCTATACAACGTTTCAGTTATCTGTTGGTGATTATTGAATTAATAACCGGCTGTGGCCACAATTCTAATTCAACCCAACAACCCCTCTTTGTTCAACTTTCTTCCAACGAAACAGGAATCAGTTTTACCAACCGGGTAAATGATTCCCGCGAAATGAATATTTTCAACTATCATAATTTTTATAATGGCGGTGGCGTTGCCATTGGCGATATCAATAATGATGGTAAACCTGATATTTTTTTTACTTCTAATCAGGGCGAGAATAAACTGTATTTGAATGAAGGCAATTTTCATTTTAAAGATATTACCCAACAGGCCGGTATAACCAGTGTACACAAATGGCATACCGGTGTTACTATGGTTGATATTAATGGCGATGGATGGTTAGATATTTATGTGTGCAATGCAGGCATTATGCCCGGTGATGACAGAGCCAATGAATTATACATCAATCAAAAAAATGGCACATTTAAGGAAGAAGCAGCGAAATATCATTTGAATGATACCGGTGCCTCTACACAAGCTATTTTCTTTGATTATGATCATGATGGCGATTTAGATTGTTTTGTACTCAATAATAATCCCAAATCCATTGAAAGTTTCGGTTATAAAAAAAATGTAAGAACTCAGCGTGATGCGGCTGATGGCGATAGACTATACCGGAACGATAATGGCGTTTTTACTGATGTAAGTGAACAGGCAGGCATTTATGGTAGCGCTATTGGTTACGGACTTGGCATTGCTGTAGGCGATTTGAATAATGATGGATGGGAAGATATTTATGTATCGAACGATTTTTTTGAGAAAGATTACCTTTACATCAACCAAAAAAATGGCACTTTTGAAGAAGTTTCTAATACAGCCTTAGGCCACATGAGTAATGGCTCTATGGGCTCCGATATGGCCGATATCAATAACGATGGCTACCTCGATATTTTTAATGCTGAAATGTTACCTGAATCAGATTACCGCTTAAAAACAACCGTTAAGTTTGATGATTATGATGTGCAAAACGCCAAGAATGTATTAGATTACCACCACCAGTTTACCGGTAATAGTTTACAACTCAATAACCAGGATGGCACATTTAGTGAAATAGCACAATTGGCAGGGGTTGATGCAACCGGATGGAGCTGGTGCCCATTATTATTTGACTTCAACAATGATGGAAAAAAAGATTTATTTGTATCGAACGGTCTGAAACGCGATTTAACCGATCAGGATTTCCTGGCCTATTTTAATAACAATGAAACCATGCGCAAAGTAGCCGAAGGGGCTTTTGGTTTGCAGGATATTTTAAACAAAATGCCTTCCGTCCCTATTTCAAATTACGGCTTCATCAATAAAGGGCAGTTTATGTTCAACAACCAGTCACAGGCATTAGGTTTAGCAACTCCTTCCTTTAGCAGCGGTGCTGCTTATGCCGATTTAGATGGGGATGGTGATTTAGATTTGGTGGTGAACAATTTAGACCAACCTGCTTTTATTTATAAAAATACAACGGTTGAACAAACGCATGCCCGGTTTTTAAAAATTCAATTCAATGGAACCGCACCCAATACCTTTGGTTTGGGAGCAAGAGTAACAGTTTTTACAGGCCAACAGGCACAAACACAGGAGCAAATGCCTACCCGTGGTTTTCAAAGCAGTGTAGAACCCTTATTGTTATTTGGCTTAGATACCCTTCTGCAGGTAGATAGCGTTATGATCGACTGGCCGAATGGAAAACAGGAAACACGGTATCGGGTAGCCGCCAATCAAACTTTGGTAGTGAAAGAATCAGATGCACAGCAAAAAAGAAAATTCGCTATTACCCCAAAGCCCTGGTTCACCAATGTGGCCGGCACGCAAATACAGGGTTCTGTTATGCACCGCGAAAATGAGTTTGTTGATTTTGATGTAGAACGTCTTTTACCCAAAATGCTTTCTACCGAAGGGCCTAAGTTGGCTCTGGGTGATATTAACGGTGATGGGTTGACTGACTTTTACATGGGAAGTGCCAGTGGCGATACGGCTAAAATTTTTCTCCAACAGCTGGATGGTAAATTTAAACAAGTACCCCAACCGGCATTTATTACTGATAAATATTTTGAAAATGTTGGCGCTGCATTTTTTGATGCAGATGGTGATGGTGATGTAGATTTGGTAGTAGCTTCCGGTGGTAATATGGCTCCCATAGGTTCTACTTATTTAGCACCACGATTATATTTGAATGATGGAAAGGGACATTTCACCAAAGCCACATCAGGCTGGCCGGTACTATCACTTAATGCTTCTTGTGTATCAGTAAACGATGTGAATGGCGATGGCAAACCCGATATTTTTATTGGCGGAAGAAATATGCCCGGCAATTATGGTGCACCGGCTTCCAGTGTTTTGTTACTGAATAAGGGTAATGGTGTGTTTGAGGATGTAACGGCTAACACGGCACCTGCTTTTCGTCAATTGGGTATGGTTACCGATGCTAAATGGGCAGATATAGATGGTGATGGACAAAATGAATTAATTGTGGTAGGCGATTGGATGCCTGTTATAGTATTTAAATATAGTAATGGCCAACTAAACCTATGGAAAAAAATTCCACATTCATCCGGTTGGTGGAACTGTATTGCCTTTGCCGATATCAATCATGATGGGCATCCCGATTTTATTGCAGGTAATTTTGGATTAAACTCTAATATTAAAGCCGATTCCAATCATCCTGCCCAATTATATGTAACCGATTTTGATGGAAACGGGCAACAGGAATGTATGCCTGTATATTATAAAACCGACGGCAAAGCCTATCCATATTATTTAAAAGGAGAGGTGGAATCTCAGGTTCCTTCTATTAAAAAAAATTTTTTAGCTTATAGTGCTTATGCCGGTAAATCCATGCAGGATTTATTTCCTTCCAATATTTTGCAAAATGCTTTGGTACTAAAAGTAGAGCAGACACAAACCTGTCTGTTTATAAACGATGGTAAAGGAGGGTTTCACATGCGGCCATTACCCATACGGGCACAATTTTCTCCCACTTTTACCATTATAGCGGACGATTTTAATTCTGATGGCATTACAGATTTATATATAGCCGGAAATTTTTATGGCTTAAAACCGCAAACCGGCCGTCTCGATGCCAATGAAGGTACTCTTTTACTCGGGCAACCCAAAGGTGGTTTCCAATTTAAACATGCTGTTCAAACCGGTATAACATACCGTGGCGAAGCCCGTGATGCAGCAATGGTTCAAATGGCTAATCATTCAAAAGTATACCTGCTTACCGTAAACAATGCTTCTTTATTGATGTTTAAACGCCAGTTTTAAATTGCTGCGATATTCAAAATAATTTGACAAATTGTAAATTTTTTGTTTCTTTATATCTGTTTAATATTTTTATGAATATGTAAAATATTCATATATTCTGTTTACCTATCATCCTTTATTAAAGCCTTGCCATGAGTAAAATGTTTTTAAAACGTGTTCCTGTACGCGTTGGCTTAGTTACAGCTTTTGTAATTTTATTAATGGGTTTAGTAGAAGTAGAATTAGCCCAATACAATCAATACCGCCGCTTAGCTGAACGCTATAATACAATAACCGGCACAAGTGTAGAAAAGCTTTCACTGCTCATTAATTTACGACGAGGAAGTGATTACGTTCAAACCAATGTATTGCACTTATTACTTACCAAAAATTCCGGCGAACTGGCTGCAACCCGCAAAAAAATCCAGCTGGAAGTAGAAAAAAATGATACCAATATCCATGAATTTGAGCAACTGCTTGTAGCAGCGCAGGAAAAAATTTGGTTTGATAGTTTGTTATATTATCGCCAGTTTAATGACCAGATGCGTACATCACTGATAAAAAATACCATGCAGGGTAAGTTTAATGAGGCGCGTCAGTATTATTTAGATAGTCAGCACATTAGCTTTGAGCTTCTGCAACATGCCAATACCATGTTAACCAGTTTTGTAAAAGATTCTGCCAACCATCAAAAAAGCCTGCTTAACAATACCATTGAGGCAGATAATAAAAAAGCGTTAGAAATTAACGGCATTATTATATTGCTTTTATTGTTTATGGGTGTAGCGGTTTTTCGTACTTTGCAAAAAATGAGGGACGATCATTTACAAATCATGAAAAGCGAAGCAAAATACCGCTTTTTGGCCGAACACACTAATGAAATTATTAATCGTTGCGATGCAACCGGCAAAATACTCTTTGCCAACCCTGCATTTAAAACCAAATTGGGGTACGATGATGCAGAAATTGCCCAATTATCCATTCCCGATATATTAGATGAGGAAAGTTTACATACGTTTCAATTTAACCCCGATCCCGAAAAACTGGGCACTCTGATAAAGAATGTTCAAAAAACTTATATTGCCAAATCCGGGCAAAAAGTAATGGTGGAAGGTAATATCATTATTGAATATAAAAACCACAAATGTGTTGCTGCCGAAGCTTATTTTAATGATGTTACCGAAAAGGTTTTGTTGCAACAGCAACTTAAAGCGTCTGAAAAAAAGTACCGTAGCATGTTTGAATTAAGCCTGTTGCCTAAGTTAATATATGATATAAAAAGTTATAAAATAGTTCAGGTTAATCCGGCGGCAATCATGCATTATGGTTACAATGAAGTGGAATGGCAAAGTAAAAAAATTACTGATATCATTGAAGTTCACTATTTACCCGAAGCAAAGGCAGCACTTCACAAATGGCAACAAAAATCTGAGGCATATACATCAACAATGAAGCACATAACCAAGAGCGGTCAAATTATTGATGTGGAAGTACGGGGTGTGCCATTTGAATATGAAGGCCGGCCGGCACGGCTCATTACTATTTTGGATGTTACCGAACGTAATCAAACTGAAAACCGGATATCAAAAGCCATATTAGATACCCAGGAGCAGGAGCGCTTTCAGATTAGTGCCGAATTGCACGATAATGTAAATCAAATATTAACGGGAGCTGTATTTACATTGGGGTTGTTGAAAAAAAATGCATTGTCTGCAAATCAAAAAGAGGCAATCACCTCCGCGCACCAATATATAAGGTTAGCCATTGAAGCCATTCGGAAAATATCGCATCGTTTGGCTCCTCCATCATTTAATTTGGTTGATTTTGAAGACAGTATTAAAATACTGCTGAATGGGATTAACCACAACAATAAATATGTAATTGAATATGTATGTAATTTGCCGAAGGATAGAAAATTAGCTGAAGATTTGCTGCTGAATTTATACAGAATTTTACAGGAGCAGTTGAATAACATACAAAAATATGCCGATGCTACACACATAAAAGTGCGTTTACATACAAACGGGAAAAATGTGGAATTATATATTGCAGATAATGGAAAAGGGTTTGACATGGAAAAAGTTGGTAACGGAATCGGGCTGGGCAATATGCAACGGCGGGCAGCTTTGTTTTCCGGCTATTTCCAAATCAGTTCTTCGCCCGGAAACGGTTGCAGTGTAAAAGTTTCAATACGTATTTCGTAACAAATGGAGAAAGCAGTTCAATTAATGAATATCTTGCAGAAAAATGGCAAGTTGTTTCTGATGAAATTTGATGAATAGTTTATTGAATGAAAACATTTCAAAAATTTGAACCGATGCATTCAAGCTTCGCCATTAAAAAACGAAATGCATGAAAAAATTAATGCTATGCCTGTCGGTTTTGTGGTGTATCGCCAGTTTTGCACAAACCAATGTTGACCCCTGGAAAATTGCTGCCGATTCTGTTAACGCCGCTAATTATTATGGGGTTACTGTTGCCAATGGCATGATTGGTATTGTATCGGCTCCGGAACCATTTAAAGTAAAAGATGTGGTATTGGCCGGCGCTTATGATACCTATGGCCGGGGGATGGTGAGTAATTTTTTGCGCAGCTTTAATTTGCTGAATATGCAAATGAGTATTGACGGGCAGCAAACAGATAAAAATAATATTAGCAATCTGCACCAGCAATTAGATATGCAGCATGCGCATTTTACCACCAGCTTTCAATACGGCTCAAAAGCCGATGTTAGTTATACCTGTTATGCATTAAGGCAATTGCCTTTTACCGTTTTGATGACAGTAACTATTACCGCCAAACAACCCATTACTTTGGGTGCTGCCAGTGTTATGGAAGCGCCGGATGCACTGCGTGATGTAGAAAATTATTACAATCAAATCGACCGGCCACATGTGCTTATCAGTTTGTTAACTTCCTCTGCCAAAAGCCCTACCGGTAAATTATTATTGTGTGCCTCCAATAGTTTTATGTTCGATGAGCCGCACGGGCAGGAGCCACAAATTATTCATGAAATGTGGGATAATAATATGCACCTGATGAAATTCTCCAAATCATTAAAAGCAGGTGAAACGTATACTTTCAGCATTGTGGGTTCATCCATTACTTCTGCGCATGATGCCGATCCGTTAAACGAAGCCCAGCGGTTAACCATTTTTGCTAAGCTGCAGGGGCGTAAACGCTTAATTACTTTTCATGATAAAGCATGGGATGATTTATGGAAAAGCGATATCACTATTTCCGGGAATCCACAAGATCAGCAGGATGTGCATAGCATGTTGTACCATCTTTATTCTTTTGTTCGTGAAGGCACTGATTTAAGTCCTTCACCCATGGGTTTATCCGGATTAGGGTATAATGGCCATGTATTTTGGGATGCTGATTTATGGATGTTTCCGGCTATTTTGGTATTGCATCCTGAAATGGCGAAAAGTATGGTGGAATATCGCTTTCAACGCTTAGCTGCGGCCAAACAAAATGCATTGGAGCATGGTTACAAAGGCGCCATGTTTCCGTGGGAGAGTGCTGCAACGGGTGTAGAAGAAACACCGGTATGGGCTTTGAGCGGTCCGTTTGAGCATCATATTACCGCCTGTGTAGGCATTGCAGCCTGGCAATATTATGAGGTAACGCAAGATAAGGTTTGGTTGAAAGAAAAGGGGTGGCCGTTATTAAAAGGAGTGGCTGAGTTTTGGAGCAGCAGGGTAGAGCGCAATGGTTCCGGCCGTTTTGATATTAAAGAGGTAGTAGCTGCCGATGAATGGGCCGAAAATGTGGAAAATGATGCTTTTACCAATGCTGCTGCCAAAGCCGTTTTGCAATATGCTACTACCGCAGCAGGTATTGTCGGTGAAAAGGCAGATGATGATTGGGCTTATGTGGCAAAAAATATTCCGATACTACAATTTGAAGATGGTGTAACAAAAGAGCATGCCACTTATCATGGTGAGGGTATAAAACAAGCCGATGTAAATTTATTGGCTTATCCTTTGAAAGAAATTACCCAACCCGAACAAATTAAAAAAGACCTCGAATATTATTCGGCCCGTGTACCCGATGCCGGAACACCGGCTATGACACAGGGTATATTTGCCCTGTTATATGCCCGTTTGGGCGATAGTGCAAAAGCCTATCATTGGTTTAAAGATGCTTACATCCCCAATCTGAATCCACCTTTCCGTGTCATTGCTGAAACCAAAGGTGGTACCAACCCTTATTTTGCAACAGGTGCAGGAGGGATCATTCAAAGTGTACTCATGGGTTTTGGCGGATTGAATATAAATGAAAAAGGCATTACACAAATTCCATCGGTATTACCCAAACAATGGAAGAAGTTAACCATTACAGGAGTGGGACCGGAGAAAAAAACTTTTACGGTTCAATAAAATATCCTATTTTCATGCTTCATTTTTAATTGAAAAAGATAGCTTCCATAGTATTATTGGGCATGTTGCTGTTTAACTGGGTGGGTTACCGCTTTGTGATGGATTATTTGGAAAACCGCGCCGACATTACCTTTCAAACCCAATTGGATGACAACCAATACAATGAAAAAGATTTAATTAGCATTAAGGTGCCGGCTGCTTTACCTTATGGTGCCAGTTCCCAAAAATTTGACAGGGTAAATGGAGAAATTACGGTAAATGGCATTACCTACTCCTATGTAAAGCGCCGTTTTTATAAAGATAGCCTGGAAGTATTGTGTATTCCCAACTTTGTCAAAACCGGTATTAAAAATGCCAGAGATGCATTTGCACGTTTAGCCAATGATTTTGTAAATAGTAGTTCTTCTAAAAAAGATGCAGGCCACCAGGCCCATACCGTTAAGCCGGTGGTGCAGGATTATACAAGGCCTTCCTGCTATGTTTATCAACATCCTTCCCTTATTCATTTATCTGTTTTTGCGGCCTATTGGCAACAACTATATCAGTTTATCTTAGTAAAGCAATTCGATAAACCTCCTCAATTTGCTGCTGCCACACTTGCATAGTGTGCTTTTCTCTTTTTAATTTTTTTATGGAAATGTTTGCAGGTATTTTTATGGAAATGCTTTGCAGTAATGGTCAGGCTTACAATTTGCTTTCATTACTTATATCATTAGATTGAAATACTTGTTAAACACCTATAACAACCACACCCATTGATGTTTGTAAACAAAAGTGTGTGTCGTGCTTCTATCAACCAATTATCAAATAAAACTTGCGCAGTTACATAAAAAAAATGAATGTAATTCGCAAAGCTGTAAAATAAAATAGTGCATGTCTGTAAGATTATTTGCTTTAGGTTTTTGTTTTTTGGCTTTAATGGCTTGCTCCAACAATGCTAACTATAAAAAAATAGTAGCTAATCCGCAATTATTTACCAATACTGTTCACGAATTGAATACAGTGGTAATGGGCAATAATTTTGGCCCGGTAGTGGCTTCCAGAAATTACGCTTATGCTGCCATAGCTGCATATGAAGTAAGTGCAGCCGGTTATCCCAAACAGTATCAATCATTACAAGGCCAATTGAATGGTTTGAATGTCGTTGCAAAACCGGATACTACCCAACCCATCAATTATGATTTTGCGGCCGTATTGGCTTATTGCAAAGTAGGAGAGGCCGTTACTTTTCCGGAAGGCAGTATGAAAACCTATGTAGATAGTTTGGTGCAATTGGTTAATAAGAATGGAATGAGTAATTCGGTATATACTGCCACAAAAAATTATGCAGATGCAGTTGCACAATCTATTATTGCGTGGAGCAAAAAAGACAACTATGCTGAAACACGCAGTATGCCTAAGTTTGCGGTGATTGATAGCCCCGGCAGATGGGTACCTACACCACCGGCTTATGCGCAGGCTATGGAGCCACATTGGAATTTAATACGCCCCATGGTGATGGATAGTGCCGGACAGTTTAGAGCGGAAAAACCTTTGCCTTTTAATGTTACAGACAAAATAAGCCCTTATTATTTACAGGTTAAAATGATGTTGGATAGTTGTACTACACTTACACCTGAACAAAAACATATTGCCAATTTTTGGGATGATAACCCGGGTAAATTAAATGTAAACGGGCATACAATGTTTATTTTTAAAAAATTTTCACCTCCGGGTCATTGGATGAGCGTTACAGGTATTGCAGCTAAAAAAGCAGGAGCTGATTTTCCTGAAACAGTTTATGCAACTGCAAAAACAGCCATTGCATTGTTTGATGCTTTTATACAATGCTGGAATGAAAAATATACCTACAATACCGTACGACCGGAAACAGTGATCAATAAATATTTTGATGCAAATTGGCGCCCTGAATTACAAACACCACCTTTTCCGGAATATACCTGCGGACATTGCACTATCTCTGCTTCGGCAGCAGAAGCATTGACCAGTATATTTGGCGATAACTTTCCATATACCGATTCCACCGAATTAGAATTTGGCATTCCAAGCCGGAATTTTACTTCCTTCCGTCAGGCTGCACAGGAAAATGAAAAAGCCCGTTTTTATGGAGGCTTACATTATTGGTATTCCTGTGGTCAGGGGCATAACAGTGGTATTAAAGTGGGCAACCTGGTTGTAGAAAAATTAAAGATGAAAAAGTAAGGTTGCATTACAATATATGCAACAGGCCGCTTGCAGGTTAACAGCATATGTATGCTGATGTACCTCTGTACTGGTATGTCCACAATCAATCACAGCCACAACCAAACTAACTGAATAAATATGAAAATAACATATAAAAAACTATTTTTTTTCTCGGTTCTCATGATATTATTACAAAACATACAGGCACAAACCGAACAAGATGGTATTATGATGGCCAAACAAAACTGGTGTGCCGGTTTTGTTTACAATTACAATAGTTGGAGCAACTATTGGGAAGGTACTTTTAAACGCAACAATGCCAATTTGGGAACGGTTTCTACACAATCATTGGCTTTTATGGGGGCTTATGGTATTACCGGAAAATTAAACGTTTTATACAGTTTACCCTATGTACATACCCATGCTTCTGCAGGTACTTTACACGATATGCAGGGATTGCAGGATGCCGGTATATGGGTAAAATGGCAGGCCTGGCAAAAAAAGGTACAACAACAAAAATATACGGTTTTTTTAACCGGGGGTTATTCCTTTCCTACCACCAACTATCAGGCAGATTTTTTACCGCTTGCTATTGGATTAAGAAGCAAAACAGCATCACTGCGCTTAATTCTTGATTATCAAAAAAAGAATTTCTTTGTTACCGGTACAGCGGCTTATGCATATAGAGATAACATTTATATTGACAGATTTGCTTATTACACTACTGAAATGCATTATACCAATGAAGTGGCCATGCCAAATATGATGTATGCCGGTTTGCGTTTTGGATACAGGAAAAAAGAAGACTATGCCGAAGTAATGGTAGTTAATGCAACTACGTTAGGCGGTTTTGATATTCGTAAAAACGACATGCCTTTCCCCAGTAATAAAATGAATAACACTTTAGTAGGTATTAACGGAAAATATGCTTTCCCCCATTTTCACCGTATTGCATTAACCGGAAGTGTAAGTTACACAGTAACCGGCCGCAATGTAGGGCAAGCCACCAATTTGTCAATTGGCGTTTTTAAAGTATTTGATTTTGCTTCTGCCAAACAAAAACATACCAACCACAACCAAGTAAACAACTAACTGTATGAAAAAAATTATATTTATATCAATCATTACTGTTACAGCCATTGTATTTGCCTGCAATAAAAATGCACCGGATGTTACGGCTAACCTGTCTCCGCTTCAGCCACAGAATATAGACATGAATGCCGGTAGTTGGAAAACCATTCTGCTATCCCGTTCCGATACTTTTACGGTAGTAGCGCCTGCAGCAACTAATTCAGCCAATTATAAAACTGAATTGAATGAGATTAAAGGATATCAAAAAAATTTAACAGATGCCCAGTTAGCCACCATTAAATATTGGTCTGCGGGTGGTGTTTTAAGGTGGAATGAATTAATGCGCGGTTTGGTAACCAAATATAATTTACCTGCTTACCAAAATCCCGATGGCAGTTATCCTATTCCCAATGCCAATAATCCATTTGCTTATCCGTTGTTTCCATTTGCTAATCCGCCCTATGCGGCAAGAGCTTATGCATATATTAGCGCAGCACAATATGATGCATTGGTGGCTTGCTGGTATTATAAAAAATTATATAACCGTAGCGCGCCTTATGCCAATGATAGTTCTGTTAAGGCTAAAGTGCCCACTTCCATTTTGCCATCTTATCCCTCAGAAGCTGCTGTAATGGCCGGGGTAACTGCTGAAATGATGAAATTATTATTCCCCACAGAAATTGCCAATATTGAACAAAAAGCAAAAGAACAGGAGTTGGCCATGATGATGGCGGGTGCCGCTACACGTAGTGATATTGTTGCCGGTGAAACATTGGGCAGGCAGGTAGCTGAAGCATTTATTGCCAGGGCCAAAGCAGACAACGCCGGTAAAGCAGTTGGCACGCCCACCGACTGGAAAAATTTTGAAACCGTTGCAACAGCTAAAGGTGAAATACCATGGTATAGCTTAGAATCGCCAAAACGGCCACCCATGTTGCCCTTGTTTGGTAATGTAAAGCCCTTTTTATTTCCGTCATCAACGGTGCCCACTTTCCGTCCGGCACCACCACCTGCTACACATAGTCAGGCTGTGCAGGATGCTGCTGCCATTGTATATAATAAAATCAAATCGCCTACTCGTGAAAATATTCGGCATGTTCAGTTTTGGGCCGACGGGGTTGGTACTTTTACGCCTCCCGGCCACTGGGATGCTATTGCTGCACAGGATTTTATCACCAAAAACTTCAGTGAAGTGCGTTGGGCCAGAAATTATGCTTTGTTGAATATGGCTTTAATGGATGCTGCCATCGTTTGTTGGGATGTGAAATATTATTACTATAATCCCAGGCCAACACAAATAAATCCTGCCATTAAAACCCTAACAGGCATACCTAATTTTCCTTCCTATATCTCGGGTCATTCTACATTTAGCGGCGCCGCTGCTACCGTTTTGGCACATATTGTACCTGAGCAGGCAGATAAATATTGGGGCTTGGCTAATCAGGCTTCTATGTCAAGATTAGAAGGGGGCATCCATTATAAAGAAGATTGTGATACGGGTTTAGTAGTAGGAAGTAAGGTAGGCAATTATGCTGTTTTGCGTGCAAAGCAGGATGGCGCCGAATAAAAATATAAAATGTTTTCGATTAAGTTCATCTAGCGTACCCCTGTGTTTCTACATGGGGGGATTTTTAAAATTCTCATTCAATATAAAACATTTTTTTGAATACAATCCTATTTTAAATTTAATTAGTTATGAAGTTGATTCGCATGTTTAGTTTCAGTATATTCTTTTTGTTGATACAACATCCCATTTTTGCTCAGGAAAATTTGCAAAATAAAACAAATGATACCATTCCGGTGAACGATTTACAGGAAGTGATAGTCAGTTCAACCCTTCGGGATTCTGTTCAGTTTCTACCTGAAATAAAGGGGGTTTCGGTATTTGCAGGTAAAAAAACCA
Organism: Bacteroidota bacterium; assembly: GCA_021824365.1. GTDB lineage: Bacteria > Bacteroidota > Bacteroidia > Chitinophagales > Chitinophagaceae > Hydrotalea. The sequence continues at coordinate 26,570 of JAKAKY010000011.1, forward strand.
ACCTAATCATTCCTTCTGCTACACAAGCCAACCTGGCTCAAAATGTGGTAAGGCAGGTGTTTGCCAAAGTACCCGGCTTAACAAGTTGGGATATGGATGGTACCGGAACACAATTAAACATTGGAGCAAGAGGAACCGACTCGCACCGCAGCATTGAAATGAATATGCGTCAGAACGGGTACGTTACCAATAGCGCTATTTTTGGCTATCCCGAAAACCATTATACATTGCCATTAGAAGCGGTACAGGAAATTCAATATGTACGCGGCTCTGCTGCTTTGCAGTATGGCAGCCAATACGGCGGTATGATGAATTTTATCATTAAACAAGGCGATAGTACCAAACCCATATCGGTAGAAAGTAACCAAACTGCAGGTAGTAATGGATTTTACAATTCTTATAATGCCGTAGGCGGAACATCTGGTAAAATCAATTATTATGCTTATTATGATAACAGGCACGGTAACGGTTGGCGGCCTTCTCAGGCATTTGATTATCATGCTTACTATGCCAATATGGAATATCGGTTTAACAATAAAGGAAGTATTGCTTTTCAGTTTTCCAGAATGCGCTATGTACAACAAATTGCCGGTGGATTAACCGATGCTCAGTTTGCACAAAATCCTAAACAATCTTTACGCAGTCGCAATTTTTTTAATCCTGAAATAAATATTCCTGCCATTATTTTTAAATATGCTTTTTCACCTAATACTAAACTGCAGATTATTTCAAATGCTTTATTTGGTCAACGCAATAGTGTGCAGTTTATCAATATACCCAATATTGCCGATACTGTGAATAAACAGTTGGGTACTTACAATCCTCGGCAGGTAGACAGGGATTATTACAGTAGCTTTTCTACTGAAGCCCGTTTATTGCATTTGTATACCATCGGTAAAATAAAAAGCACACTGGCAACAGGCTTCCGCCTTTCATCTGAGGTAACCAGGCGAGATCAATTAGGTGTAGGTACTACCGGAAGCGATTTTGATTTATCATTAGTGGCTCCATATGGTACTATGTTGCGCTTCCACACCAATAATGCAGCCGTATTTGCTGAAAATATTTTTCAAATAACACCCAAATTCTCTGTAATACCGGGCTTTCGCTACGAACTGATTCAATCAGATTATACCGGCGTTATCAACCATGCATCAGTGCCTGTTGCTTATAATGGCAACCGGAGTTTTCCTTTATTTGGAACAGGGTTACAATATCAGGCTTCTAAAACCACGCAATTGTATGCCAATATTTCTCAGGAATACCGGCCCTATCTCTACTCGCAAATTACACCGGCCGACAGGGTTGATATCATTGATCCTAATTTAAAAGACAGCAAAGGGTACGACATTAGTCTGGGTTATAGGGGAGCAATTAAAAATATATTGCAGTTTGATGTAAATGTGTTTAGAGTGTATTATGGTAACAGAGTAGGACTCATTACAAAAAATGATGCCAACGGCAATCCCTTTTTGTATACTACCAATATTGGTAACGCGGTAGCCAAAGGTATAGAAGCATATGGCGAAATTTCATTAGTGTCATTATGGAATGGGAACAATAAACAAAAAGATATCCGTTTGTTTAACTCATTAGCTTATACCCATGCCCGTTATGTGACGGGAAAATTAAATGCCAATGGTGTTAACGTGAATTTAACCGGCAATGCAGTAGAGCATGTTCCGCAATGGGTGAATAAAACCGGACTTTTATTGTTATTCCATCGGTTTACAACCACATTGCAATATAGTTATACTGATAAATCCTATAACGATGCTTTGAATACCGTCAGCAGTGCCAATGGTGTTACGGGTATTATCCCCTCTTTCGGTTTATGGGATTGGACAGTAGGTTATGCTTTCTTAAACCATTACCGTGTTACAGGTGGCATTAATAATTTGTTGAACTTAAATTATTTCAGCCAACGAATCACATTTTATCCCGGCCCGGGCATATTACCGGCCGATGGTCGTACTTTTTATATTTCTTTTTCTGTTAAAATGTAAAACCTGTTTTATGCAACAACAAACAGCCTCATCCAATTACACAGCAGTAAAAATTCCCACAGTTCGGGTTTTTAATGCCATTGTTTGGTTTAACCGGTTGGCATTGGCCATTGTTTTTATTTGGTTTGGGTATTTGAAAATTATACAGGTATCGCCTGCTGAAGTGTTGGTGCAACATTTGCATAGCATTACATTAGTACGATATATTCCCATAAACACATTTCTGGTTTTATTGGGCATGGTTGAGGTTGCAGTAGGTATTTTGTGGCTGTTTCCCCAATTAACGAAATTGGCATTTATTTGTTTTGGCTTACACATGTTTACCACGTTTTTACCTTTGTTTTATTTAACTGCCGATACCTGGCAACATGCTTTTGTACTAACGCTAACAGGCCAGTACATTGTAAAAAATATTGTATTAATAGCCAGCGCATTCACTATTTGGTTTGCCAATAGTAGCACGCTAAAGTGGTAGCGGTTGCAACGGCAAAAAGTTCAATATTGCTCTTGGAGTGCCAATAAAGCAATATCATAAGGCGGTAAAATCAGGTACTCATAATCGGCACCAACAGTATACACTTGCTGATTGATATAATTGAATAATTTTTTTGGCACCGGTACATGTTCTTTAAAAGCATGCCAGGTTATATAGGCAGCTTTATTGCTGTAGTTAAATAAGGCATATATTCGTTCTGAGCCATAACTGCGCATAAAACCTGCAACATGAATATTGTGTGGTGTTAGCCAGGTAATATTGCTGTAATCGCTTAAAACGGGCAATTGCTTACGAATTTGTAATAACTGTTGGGTTTGTGTAAAAATTTGGTATTCAATACTGCCAACCGTATTTCTTTTTTCATTTTTAATCCAGTCAATCAATGGCCGATGCATCCAGCGATTATCGTAGCTTTTACCAGGATCACTTAAATAAGTATAATCATTAGTATAGCCTACTTCATCGCCATAAAACAACATCGGCAATCCACCCAGAAAAAAAGTTTGCGCCTGCATCATCAAAATTTTGGCAATTGATTCTGCAATAAATACTTCATTTTGTTTTGCCAGTGCCGCTTCTAATCCGCATAATGAGGCCAATGTGCCACTAATACGGGCATCCTGTGTTTTAGGGTTTATGGAAAATAAGGTACCTCGTGCCGGTGAATTTTCAATATTACCTGAATAATAATTTTTTAAATAGCGCCTGTGTTCATAAGGATTGTAACCGGCTTTGCGTATGCTATTGTCTTCATATCCTAATCCAATATCATCGTGGCAACGGGTGTACG
>JAKAKY010000167.1 GCA_021824365.1 Bacteroidota bacterium
TCAACTCAGTGCTATTAGCAGTGGTGTAAAAGAAATAAGGGAAGTAATTGAAACAGCCCGAAAAATCCAACGTGCCATTTTGTTTATTGATGAAATTCATCGCTTTAATAAAGGCCAGCAAGATGCCTTATTAAGTGCTGTTGAGCATGGCACCATTACGCTAATTGGCGCTACAACAGAAAATCCTTCTTTTGAAGTAAATGCCGCTTTGTTAAGCCGTTGCCAGGTGTACATCTTAAAACCATTACAGAAAGAGGATTTATTGCAGCTATTACAAAATGCCATTAAAAAAGATACCATATTACAATCATATTCCATTCATTTAAAAGAAACAGATGCCTTGCTGCAACTGTCTGGTGGCGATGCACGAAAACTGCTCAACCTGTTTGAATTGGTGATTCTTTCTTCCAAAGAAAAAAATATTACCATTACCAATGAAATAGTAACGGCTATTGCACAACAAAAAATTGCATTGTACGATAAAAATGGAGAGCAACACTATGATATTATTTCTGCATTCATCAAAAGTATGCGCGGCAGCGATCCCAATGCGGCCGTATATTGGCTGGCACGCATGATTGAAGGTGGGGAAGATGTAAAATTCATTGCCCGGCGTATGGTTATTTTTGCCAGCGAAGATGTTGGCAACGCAAACCCCAATGCGTTATTATTGGCCAATGCCACATTTGATGCGGTGAATAAAATTGGTTATCCGGAAAGCCGTATTATTTTAAGCCAGTGTGCCACCTATTTAGCCGGCTCGCCCAAAAGCAATGCAGCCTATGAAGCCATTAACCGTGCCTTGCAAATAGTGCAAACTACCGGCGACTTAACGGTACCCCTGCATATTCGCAATGCACCAACCGCTTTAATGAAAAAATTAGACTACGGTAAAAACTATCAATACTCCCATTTGGGCAAGGATAATTTTATAGAACAGGAATATTTGCCCAAAGAAATTACTGGCACTACTTTGTATGAGCCTGGAGATAATGCCAGAGAAAATGAAATCAGAAAATTTTTAAAAGAACGCTGGAAAAACAAATACAATTACTAAACTACAAACCTATCTTTACTTTATCTTTAACCCTTAAACAATTGCCATGAGAAAAATATTTTATTCGTTGATATTGATAACCATCAGCACTACTGCTATTTACAGCCAAACCATTATTGACCGCGACCCCGAAATTGCGGCCATGGCAAAAGAAGTATCAGCCGATTCACTACACAGCTATATTAAAACTTTAGTTGGTTTTGGCACCCGCAATACCCTCAGCACACAAACCAATCCTAATAGAGGTATCGGTGCAGCCAGAAAATGGGTATTGAAAAAGTTCAATGAATTTGCTGCATCCAGTAATAGCCGCCTTACCGCTTTTATTGATACTGTAACCTACCACCCCGATGGTAAAAGGGTTGACAGTACTATTATTTTAGGCAATGTTGTAGCAACTTTAAAAGGAACTGATCCTAATGACCATCGCATTTTTCTCATCAGTGGCCATTTAGATAATATGCGTACTCATGTAATGGACCGGGTAAATGATGCCCCGGGTGCCAATGATGATGGCAGTGGCTCGGCAGCCGTAATTGAATGTGCCAGAATTATGAGCAAACATTCTTTTCCGGCAACCGTCATTTTTGTAACCGTAAGTGGTGAAGAACAGGGTTTATTAGGCGCTTATTATATGGCCAAAAAAGCCAAAAAAGAAGGATGGGATATTGAAGCAGTACTGAATAACGATATTATGGGCAGCAACAACAGCAGCGAAACCAATATTATTGATAACACCAGAATTAGGGTATTTAGTGAAGGAATACCTGCTTATGAAACCGAAAAACAAGCTAAGCATATACGTGCTTTAGGTTTAGAGAACGACGGCAAGGCACGTCAGTTAGCCCGTTATGTAAAAGAAATTGGCGAAAGGTATGTTGATAATATTCAGATAGTAATGATTTATAGAAATGACCGGTTTTTAAGAGGCGGCGATCATTTACCTTATGTTGAAAATGGCTTTGCTGCCGTAAGAATGACGGAAATGAATGAAAACTACTATCACCAACATCAGGATGTAAGAAAGGAAAATGGCATTCAATATGGCGATTTGCCTGAATTTATGGATTTTGAATATCTAAGAAAAAATACAGCTATCAATTTGGCTAACTTATCCAATTTAGCCAAAGCACCTGCCATGCCACAAAATGTTACGGTAGAAGTAAAAAAATTAAGTAATTATACCAGTTTGCATTGGGATAAACCTGCCACCGGCAACGTAAAAGGTTACTATATTTTAATGCGTGAAACCACCAGTGCTTTCTGGCAAAAGAAGATATTTACTGCAGACACTAAAGCTGATTTACCTTATTCAAAAGACAACTATTTTTTTGCAGTACAATCAGTAGGTGAATCAGGAAATGAAAGCCTGCCTGTCGTTCCGGGTATTGCAGGAAGATAAAAAGAAACAATATTAACGGTTGCTTTTACATAGAACCAAAAGTAAAATTACCGGCATTAATAATAGAAAGATAATAGCCATTGGTTGGCAAAACTGCAGCCTGTTCATCACAAAAGTTTTAATTAACTTTATTGTCATTAACAAAGTTGCATGAAAGTCATCAACCGTTTCTATTATCTTTTTTTTATTGCAATAACCATCAGCAGCTTTTTAGCCTGTAACAAAAAAAATATTGCATCAAATAATGGCCCATTACCCGCACAAACCTTGATGAATGTTGCCTATGGAAATGATCCTTTGCAAAAAATGGATGTGTATTTACCTGCAGGAAGAGATACCCTGCATACCAAAGTATCTATACTAATTCATGGAGGCGTATGGACTTCAGGCGACAAAACAGATTTTGATACCGCCATACAAACATTACAAAGTAGTTTACCCAATTTTGCCTTGTGCAATATCAATTACCGTTTGGCTGCTATTCAGGGGAGTAATTTATGGCCTGCACAATTATCAGACATCAATAGCGCCTTTCAATTCCTGCAACAGCAACAATCCAGGTATGCTATTAACACCAATCAACCGGCTGTTTTTGGTGCCAGTGCAGGAGCGCAATTGGCTTTAATATTAGGTTATACACATACCGATAAGTTTAAAGCGGTAATTGAATTATCCGGCCCTACTGATTTAGCAGCGCTATATTACTATGCACCCAACCCGTTGTATCTCTCATTACTATCTGTTTTTTTAAACGGAACACCGGCTACCAGTATGCCGGCCTACATCAGTATCAGTCCGTTATATTTGGCAAACACAAACAAATTACCTCCTACCATCATTTTCCACGGAACGGCAGATGATGCAGTGCCCATTAGCCAAAGTGATAGTTAAATAACCGTTTAAGCAACTATAACATTACCCGCCAATATATTCAATATGCCGGTGCCGGGCATGGGTAGACAGGCATTAATTTAATTGATACCTACAGCAAAAGCATTCAGTTTTTACAACAAATAATGCCAAATTAAAAATTAATGGAAGATATGAATCAGGCAATTGAGTGGAAGCTAAAAACATTCGACACACTAACACCTTATGAATTATACAATGTACTCAGACTGAGAAGTGAAGTATTTGTGGTAGAACAAAATTGCGTGTTTTTAGACATGGATAATAAAGACCAGTTCAGTTTCCATTGCATGGGCTTTATAAACGGGCAATTAGCAGCTTATACACGCTTAATAGCGCCGGGCAATGTATACCAATATATGAGCATAGGCAGAGTAGTTACTTCACCGCATTTTCGAAAACAAAAAATTGGCAGGGCATTAATGATACATTCAATTGCAACATGTTATGAATTGTTTGGAAAAGCACCTATACAAATTGGCGCACAGCTGTATTTAAAGCATTTTTATGAATCGCTCGGTTTTGAACAAAGCAGTGATGTGTATGATGAAGACGGAATAGACCATATAGAAATGATTAAACAACCAGAGTAACAGTAAGTGTATTAATCTACTCATTCAACATAGAGATAACCAACAGTTATGGAACATAAATGGATATGATATCAGCCAATGGGGTATTGCAGCTACCTTTGCTTAGCTTAAAAAATTAGAACAACAACATGCGTAAAAATGGGTTCATCATTATACTATCCCTAATAGTCTTGATTGTATTGGGCATAAAAGTCACTGAATTTTATTTTCACCAACAACAGGAAGATAAAAAAATTGAAGCCATGTTGAAAGCCGACCAGGTGCCCGAAGTATGGATGGGTAAATCTAAATCACAAATTCCGGCAGGTACTGAAGAAGGCACATTAATTTTATACGGTTATAATCTCATTACCAATACCTGTAGTTATTTTGGCCCCAAAGGTTCAGTAGCACCTGTTACCAATGGCATGAATTGCCAAAATTGTCATTTACAAGCAGGCACATTACCTTATGGTAATAATTTTGGAAAAGCAGCCGCTAATTATCCCGAATACAGAGCCAGAAACAATGGGTGGCAATCCATTAGTGCCAGAGTAAATGATTGTTTTGAAAGAAGTATGAATGGCACACCTTTAGATACTAATTCGCATGAAATGAAAGCAATTGTTGCTTACTTACAATGGATAGGCAAAGATGTACCCAAAGGAACAACCCCACCCGGCACCGGCATCAAGAAAATAAAAATGTTAGATAAAGCCGCCAATCCGGAAGCAGGCAAATTGGTATTTACTGCGCATTGCCAGAGCTGCCACGGGCCTAACGGACAGGGATTGATGAATATTAACGGGAACGGCTATACCTATCCGCCACTATGGGGGACAAATAGTTATAATGACGGAGCCGGCATGTACCGCATTAGCACTTTAGCAGGATTTATTCAACCCAATATGCCCTTTGGCACCAATTACCATCATCCTGCCATTTCAACGGAGGATGCCTGGAATGTGGCAGCCTATATCAATTCTCAGCCCAGGCCACACATCAATCAATCAAACGACTGGAAAGATATTGCAACCAAACCTTTTGATTTTCCTTTCGGGCCCTATGCCGATACATTTTCTGGCCAACAACATAAATATGGGCCTTACCAACCCATTATTGATGCAAAGAAAGAAAATACAGTGATGGCTGTGCATTAGAACAAAATCATTATCAATACATTCAATATTTTTTACGCACTTAAAAACACATCATGAAAAATTTATTTTTATTTTTAGTTATGCTAACTGGTTTGAGCTTCGGACATGTTAAAGCTCAAATTACACCCGAAAACTTTACAGGTGCTAAAGCCACGCTGAATCATTACAATGCCTTGTACATATTAGATGACAAAGATGACAAAAAAATAAGGGGCACTTTACGCAATATCAATAATGCTTTAGAAGATCCCAGATTAAAAGGAAAGATCACCATTGAACTGATAGCCTTTGGGGATGGTGTTGAAGTATACAAAAAAACAAACCCATACGATTCACTTTTAACCGCACTGCAAAAAAAAGGTGTCATTTTAGCCCAATGCAGCAATACCATTAGAGAAAGGCATATCAGCAAAGATGAATTATGGCCATACATTAGCTATGTACCCAGCGGCAATGGCGAAATTATTATACGCCAATACCAGGGTTGGGCAACGGTGCACCCATAACATAGAAATTAAGCATATTATCAGGTTACATGATTGCTGAATTAAAATTGAACAAACGAAGAAGTGAGTATCTTCACATAATGTTCGATTTTAGATTGCAGGTATTTTACACAGTGGCCAAGCGCTTAAATTTTACAAAGGCAGCTAATGCCCTATTCATTACCCAACCCGCAGTTACCAAACATATTCAGGAATTAGAGAACCATTTTAAACTCAAATTATTTGAACGTTCCGGTAATCAAATTCAATTAACACCGGCAGGAGAAATATTGTTACAACATACCGAACAATTGTTTGCTCTGTATAGAAACATGGAGTACGATATGAGTGATTTGGCAAACAGGCATCAAGGCATTTTAAGAATGGGTGCCAGTACAACGGTGGCACAGTATGTAATCCCCCCCCTTTTAGCAGGGTTTCATAAAAAATATCCCGATATTGAAATAGCATTAACCAATGGCAATACTGAACAAATAGAACTGTCGTTGATGAGTAAGGAAATTGATGTAGGTATTATTGAAGGACATACCAAAAACAAACGCATTAAATACACCGAATTTCTACAAGATGAAATTGTATTGGTAACCCATGTACGAAATCCGATAGTAAAAAAAGAGAGCTTAAAATCCGAAGAATTAAAGCAAATTCCACTTTTATTTCGCGAACCAGGGTCGGGTACCTTAGAAGTGATTATACATGCACTGCAACCCCATCATATTAAACTATCACAATTAAAGATAGAGATGCAATTAGGTAGTACAGAAAGCATCAAATCATACCTGATGCATAGTAACTGTTGCTCTTTTTTATCCATTCACGCCATTCAAAGAGAAATTCAAAATAATATTTTTAAAATAGTTTATATAAAAGGATTGCAAATTAAGCGGCCATTCTATT
>JAKAKY010000168.1 GCA_021824365.1 Bacteroidota bacterium
ATTTGGTTTAAAAACCGGCGATACTGTTTCCGGCTCTGTTCGTCCACCAAAAGAAGGTGAAAAATATTTTGCTTTATTAAAAGTGGATGCCATTAACGGTAAACGCCCTGACGAAGTAAGAGACCGTGTACCTTTTGATTATTTAACGCCTTTATTTCCCTTTGAAAAATTAAACCTGTTTACCAATGCCAATGATTACAGTACACGTATCATGGATTTATTTACACCCATTGGTAAAGGCCAACGTGGTTTAATTGTAGCACAGCCCAAAGTAGGTAAAACCATGTTATTAAAAGCTGTGGCCAATGCCATTGCCGCCAACCACCCCGAATGTTATTTAATGGTGGTGTTAATTGATGAAAGGCCGGAAGAGGTAACCGATATGGAGCGCAGTGTACATGCTGAAGTAATTGCTTCTACTTTTGATGAACCGGCAGAAAAACACGTAAAAGTTTCAACCATCGCCCTTCAAAAAGCCAAACGTTTGGTAGAATGTGGGCATGATGTGGTGATTTTATTGGATAGTATTACCCGTTTAGCACGGGCACACAACACCGTTGCCCCCTCAAGCGGTAAAGTATTGAGTGGAGGTGTGGAAGCCAATGCCATGCAAAAACCCAAACAATTTTTTGGTGCAGCTCGTAAAATTGAACATGGTGGTTCCCTCACCATTCTTGCAACGGCATTAATTGATACCGGCAGCAAAATGGATGAAGTAATTTTTGAAGAATTTAAAGGAACCGGTAATATGGAATTGGTATTAGACCGCAAATTAGCCAACCGCCGTATTTATCCGGCTATTGATTTAGTAGGTTCTTCTACCCGCCGGGATGATTTGTTGTTAGACAAAGAAACACTGCAACGCATGAACATCCTTCGTTTGTTCCTGAATGATATGAATACGGAAGAGGCTATGACAGAATTATTAAAAAGAATGCGTGGCACTAAAAACAATGAAGAATTTTTGGCCAGTATGAACCGATAAGATAATGAATTATTTTTAAAAAAACCCGCAGCTGCTTGTTAGTTGCGGGTTTTTTAATAAGCGTCATTTTGTGATGACAATTTTCAACATGCCCTAAAGGCTTACTAACATAAATTCATATTGCATTTACGATGCAACCTCATCTATTGCATCCTCATTGGTTTCTAAAATCATTTTCGATGCTCCGGCAGGCAATTCCTGTACATTTCGCAATTTTCGTTCAATGGCTCGGGTGCGCACCTCCGAGTTGTCAATTACATTTGTTGCTTCAATGAGTTTCTTTTTTGTTTTGGCCAATACATCACCGAACTGCCCAAACTCTGTTTTTACGGCACCAAGTAAATCCCAAACTTCACTGCTGCGTTTTTCTATAGCCAAAGTTCTAAAACCCATTTGCAGGCTGTTCAGCAATGCGCTTAACGTAGTTGGGCCGGTAATGGTAATTTTATAATCTTTCTGCAGTTGCTCAAAAAGCCCGGGCACCCTTAACACTTCACCAAACAAACTTTCATAAGGTAAAAACATAATGCCATATTCTGTGGTGTTGGGTGGGTCAATGTATTTTTCTTTGATGTCCTTCGCATTCTTTTTAATACCATTGATAAATGCCTTGCGGTATTCATCTATTTTTTCTGTATCGCCTTTATCATAAGCGTCCACCAGGGCCTCATAATCTTCTTTCGGAAATTTTGAGTCAATCGGCAACCATAAAGTTTTTTCTAAATTATTTCCATGCGGCATCTTGATGGCAAATTCTACTACTGCACCACTTCCTGTTTTTGTTTTTACATTTTTTTCGTATTGTTCATTCGTTAATAAGTCTTCAATAATATTTTGTAATTGGTATTCGCCCAAAACACCCCTTGATTTTACATTGCTCATCACTTTTTTCAAATCACCCACACTTACAGCCAGAGTTTGCATTTCGCCTAACCCTTTGTGTACTGCTTCTAATCTGTCACTTACCTGCTTAAATGATTCGCCCAGCCGTTTTTCTAAGGTTTCATTTAGTTTTTCATCCACCGTTTTGCGCATCTCTTCTAGTTTTTTTTCATTGCCTTCCTGCATGGTTTTTACCGATGTTTCTAAAGAAGATTTTAGTTCGGCCATTTTTTCGGTGTGGACAATATTTTGTATTTGTTGATTTTTTTCAAATGCAGCAAACTGTTCCTTCAATCGTTCTTTGTAATCTTTTAAAGCCTCATTTAATTCCTGTTTAAACAGGTCTAAGTTTTCTTTCAGTTCTGTTCTGCTCTCTTTGTTATTGCTGTCAATACGCATTTGGAAGCTGGCTAATTTTTCTTCATTCGTTTTGGAAAGATGTGCCAACTGTTGTGTAAAAGCCTGTGTAAAGTTGTTGAGTTGCAGACCCATTTCCGTTCTTAAACCGGTTGCCGTTTCGGCATTTTCTTTTCGATTAATCACAAACTCATCTTTCAAATTTTTTTCAGTGTCTTTTACATTGGAAAGAATATTGCCAAGAATGACTTTGATTTCGTTGAACGCATCACCGCTACTATGCCTGCCAATTCTCCATGTTAGCAGCATATTAATGAGGAGGAGTAAGCCCAAAATAGCTACTGAAATGTATAGGATTATCATGATGAATGTAATATTTATGTTGTGAAAGGAATATTTTTTTCTGAGCCCATTTTAAGGCAATAGGCCAAAATACGAAATAATAGCAATGCGGAAGCCGCTCATTGCTGCAAAATACGAATTTTATATTTTAAAATACATCACGGCATAAAATACCTCAAAATAGCATGAATACGCATCCGCTCCGCTTGCCATACAGCAATTTTAGTTGACTGCAGTAATACATTATGCATTGCTTGTACATTTGCAGGTAATGGGTATTGAAGCCATACATATTGAAACATTTTTATCATTAGCACAACAACATCCGGTATTTGATGTGCGTAGCCCTGCCGAGTTTGAACTTGCACATATACCCAATGCTTTTTCATTACCACTATTTAGCAATGAAGAGCGAGCAATTGTAGGCACCCATTACAAACAAATTAATAAACAACAAGCCATTAAAACGGCACTGCCATTTTTTGCACAGAAAATGGTACCCATGATTGAAACAGTTGAACAGATTTTGAAAACAAACAAGCAACCGCCAACTGTTTTGGTGCATTGCTGGCGTGGCGGTATGCGCAGTGCCGGCGTAGCCTGGTTATTGAGTTTATACGGCTTTCAGGTATATACTTTACAAGGCGGATATAAAGTTTACCGACAATGGGTATTACAACAATTTGAAAAAAAGTATGTTTTAAATATTATTGGAGGATATACAGGTAGTGGTAAAACAAAAATGCTGCAGCAATTGGCGCAGCAAAATTATCCGGTGATTGATTTGGAAGAAATAGCTATTCATAAAGGCTCTGCTTTTGGCGGTTTGGATACGCCTGTACAACCCACCCAGGAAATGTTTGAAAACCTTTTGGCTACTCAATTATACGCCAGGGCAACAACCTACAATAGTATTATTTGGCTGGAAGATGAAAGCCAACGTATTGGTAACATAAATATACCCATCCGATTTTTTGAACAAATGCGGCTGGCACCTGTTTATTTTTTCAACATTCCATTTGAAGAAAGGCTGAATGAAATAATGCATATTTATGGCAATGCACCAAAAGAGAAGATAGTGAATGCCATTATTCGCATTAAAAAAAGATTGGGTGGACTGGCTACCAAAAATGCCATTAACTTTTTGCTGGAAGATAATATTAAAGAAAGTTTTACCATTTTATTACAGTATTACGATAAAGCCTACACCAAAGGTTTATATAATCGGGTAAATGTGGAGCAGATAGTTATAAAAATAGAAGCACCAACCACCAATGCCAGCAACAATAGTCAGTTATTGCAAAGCCTGTTAAAAACAAGCCATCATGAATGAGACCATTTCAGTTAAATTAACCGCATTTTCACATGGGGCGGGTTGCGGTTGCAAAATAGCACCAAAGTTATTAGATCAGATTTTACAATCAAATACCGCTGCGCCAGACCATCAGCAATTATTGGTAGGCAACCATGAAAAAGATGATGCAGCAGCCTACGATTTGGGTAACGGTACCGCATTGATTAGCACCACCGATTTTTTTATGCCCATTGTAGATGATGCATTTTCGTTTGGGAAAATTGCCGGTGCCAATGCCATTAGCGATGTATTTGCAATGGGTGGGAAACCCTTACTGGCCATTGCCATTTTAGGATGGCCGGTTGATAAAATACCTGCCGCTGTTGCACAACAGGTTATTGAAGGCGCCAGAGCCATTTGCAAAGAAGCCGGTATTCCATTGGCCGGTGGCCACAGCATCGACAGTCCCGAACCTATTTTTGGTTTAGCCGTAAATGGATTGGTAGCCATTGAGCATTTGAAAAAAAACAGTACCGCACAAAAAGGTGATCTTTTATTACTAACCAAACCATTGGGTATTGGATTATTGTCAACTGCCCAAAAAAGAAACCTATTAACGGAGCCGCATTTGCAGTTAATGATTCGGCAATTAACGCAATTAAATAAAATTGGTGCCAATTTAGGACCCATAGTAACTGTTCACGCCATGACAGATGTAACCGGTTTTGGTTTACTGGGGCATTTGGTTGAAATGTGTGAAGGAAGTAATCTTTCTGCCGAATTATTGTATCGTAAAGTACCGGTTTTAGAAGAAGCAAAAGGATATTTGGCGTTGAAAGCTATTCCGGGTGGCACGCAGCGTAACCACGATAGCTATGGCCATAAAATTCATTTTTCGGAAGAAGTGAATCAGGAAGAAGCCCCTGTTTTATTATGTGACCCACAAACCAATGGCGGGTTATTAATTGCTGTGGCTGAAGAAGGATTAGCAGAAGTTCAAGAATTATTAAAGAACCATCATTTATATGCAGAAGTAATTGGAACCATGACCGATAAACAAGAAAAGGCAGTTACTGTAATTGCCTAAATGCAATCAGTAAAGAGCAGTATAATAGAAGGCAAAACACATAGCGGTATTGCCTTTCTGTTGGTTGCTTTTATAATTTTTCGTAGAGTTTTCTCAGCTTATCTCTCGTCATCATTTTTTCCCAGTCTTTACCCAATGCATTTTCCCACAAAGGTTTCATACCCATAGATACGTCCATCATGGTTTCAAACTGCGCATCGTTAATTCCCTTACAAATACCGGTTGGAATTTCAACTTTATTTTTTTCAACCATCTGCTTAAATTCGGCCACACCTTCGGGATAATATTCTTCCAAATGATTCATCACAATACAATTGCCAATACCGTGTTTGGTTCCCAATAAATAGCTTAATCCATAACTAACGGCATGTGCCACACCTACTTGCGAGTAGGCAATACTCATACCTCCGGCATAGGAGGCCATCATTAACTGGTTATCGCTTTCATCATCCCATACCTCTTTCTCTAAAAATACTTTTTGGCAAAGCTGCAGTGCCTTTTCGCCATAGCTTTTACTAAATTCATTTAAATAAGTACCCTGCAGGCTTTCAATGCAATGAATATAGCAATCCATTCCGGTATAAAAGCGTTGGTTTACCGGTGCATCTTTAATCAATTCAGGGTCTAATACAATTTGATCAAATGGCGTAAAATCAGAGTTCATACCTAATTTACGGGCAGGGCCGGTAAGTACAGTAGTTCTGGATACTTCGGCACCTGTACCACTCAGCGTTGGAATACCTACTTTATACACACCGGGCAATTTCACTAAATCCCATCCCTGGTAATCGGCTGAAGAACCGGGATTGGTCATCATTAACGATACTGCCTTGGCTAAGTCCATGGTACTGCCACCGCCAATACCAATTACGCCGCTAATGGTACCAAATTCATTTTTCAATTGTTGTGCCAACGCATCTACCTGTGTTGTTTTGGGTTCATGGGTTACATCGGCAAAAATGATGGTGTCTTTTCCTCTTACAGGAATACGATTAACGAGTGGTTTACCTTCAAAAAAATGGTCAACCAAAAACACCATGGGAGCATCGCCTTTGCGTTGTGGGGCCAAAAATTCATCTAACTGATTAAAACTGCCGCGGCCATATACCACATAGCCAATCATTTTAAAATTTCTGAATTGCATATTAAAACTACGTTACGGGGTTAAGCCGGTGCCATCGTTTGCAACCCGCAATCAGTACAAAGATATTACCTGCTGTTTAAAAAAAATTTACCAAATAGATTTCATGGGCCAAATGGTGATGCGTTTAAAAACAGCACCATCACCTGTACTAAAAATAGTAAGGCCATTATTTTCTTCACCTGGAAACACCTGAACCGTAAATACCTGCTCACCATTATTGACAAATACTTCTACAATACTTTTATCAAAAAACACCCGCCATTTCAATTCGTTATTTATTAACCGAACGGGTGCTGTAGAAAGTGCCCTTGCAGCAAAGGCC
>JAKAKY010000169.1 GCA_021824365.1 Bacteroidota bacterium
ACGGCCGGGCCAGGGTATAGAAGCAAGAATAATAATGAGCGCCAAAATATAGAACAAGAGTAATTTTTTGTTCTTTTTGGAAGGTGCAATATCTTTTTTAGCTACACCTTTGGTAAGTGTAATCAGCACAATAGCAATAATCATTCCTGTAATATGCTCTACTGCCCAAAAACGAAGTGCAGGGTCTTTCATAACGGTAGCCGCACCCATGGTTCTAAAAAATACAAAACCTTTGGGACCAAAGAAATACTGATATATCCCAATTAACAAGGTAATGTGTGCAGCAATCATTAGCCATAAATTCATTTTTTTAGCAACGCTGCTTAAAGGCTGTTGCATTTTGGCCAAACTGTTAAAAATGCCCACCGCTAAGAGTATTAAAATAATCCAACGTAACCAACTATGCAAAAAAAGCAACAAATTATCTAAAGTGCCCATGTTATTTATGTTTATAAATTTGAAATTTTAATAGCCCGAAGATATAACTTTCAATTACAAGTGGATAGATAAACCATAATATTTTGTTTCAATCCATTATTTTGGTGTTCCCATCCCTGTTTAGCCGTTAATTTTTAAACTTTTTTATGGAAGGGCACTATTACTTTTGTAACGTGCCGTCACATTTCTATCAACATTTTTAGCATTTAAAAGAGAAAGGTTATATTAACAGAATAAATTGTATAGCATGAAGGTAATACCGGCAATAATATCATCCTTTTTTTGGGCATGTTTTATATCGGCATGCAGCAATAACACAAAAGATAAACAAGCTATTACCGATAGTGGGCAAACCGTTGTTTTAACACCCTATATTAAAAATTTAAAATCAATGATTGCCACACACCCTGATAGTGTAGGTGTAAGACTGAAGTTGATAGATGCCTATGACAGCCTGAATTTATTTATACCGGCCATTTTGGAGATAGATTCACTCATAACAAAAGATAAATTTAACTATGGCCTTTGGTACCGTAAAGGCCGTTTATCTGAAAATGCAGAAGATACTGCTGCAGCAATAGATGCCTACCAACATGCTATTGCAATTTATCCGGCACCTGATGCTTTACTTTCATTAGCCAGTTTATATGCAGAACAAAAAAATAAAACAGCATTAGATTTGTGTAATCAGGTGGCAGAATTAAGGTTAGGGCGAGAAACCAATGCCAACTGTTCATTTATAACCGGTGTTTATTATGCCAGAACGGGGCAAACCAATAAAGCCATTCAGGCATTTGATCAAAGTATTAATCAAAACTTTACCCTGATGGAGGCATATATGGAAAAAGGATTTATTTACTATGACAAAAAAGTTTATACCAAAGCTTTACAAATTTTTCAGATGGCTGCACAGGTAAATAATACCTATGCCGATGCTTATTATTGGCAGGCCAAATGCTATGAAGCTTTACAAAATACAAATGATGCCATCAAAAATTATCAAACTTCACTTACCTTAGACCCAACCCTGCACGAAGCAGTCAATGCTATAAAAAGGTTAGTACATCCATAAAAAATACTTCAATGAATTAAATTTATCATTTCATAAAACACAATACCATGCCCATTGTAGCTCCTTCTATTTTAGCAGCCAATTTTTTGCAACTGCAACAGGATTGCAATATGCTGAATGAAAGTAAAGCAGATTGGTTTCATTTAGATATTATGGATGGCCGCTTTGTACCCAATATCAGCTTTGGTATACCTGTAGTAGAAGCCATCAAAAAAACTACTTCAAAAATATTAGATGTGCATTTAATGATTGTTGAACCTGAAAAATATATTGATGATTTTAAAAAAGCGGGTGCCGATAGTATAACGGTTCATGTTGAGGCCTGCCCGCATTTGCACCGTAATATTCAACAAATTAAAAATGCTGGCTTAAAAGCAGGCGTGGCATTAAATCCGCATACTCCAATTTGCATGATTGAGAATGTGTTATTAGATATTGATATGGTTTTAATTATGAGTGTTAATCCTGGCTTTGGTGGGCAAACCTTTATTCCACACACATTACATAAAATAAAGGAATTAAGAAAAAAATTAGATGAAGTAGCACCGGAAGTTTTAATTGAAGCAGATGGTGGTATTTCGCTTAAAAATGCAGCTGCTGTTATTCATAGTGGCGCTAATGTATTGGTAGCAGGCAGTGCTATTTTTCATACTGCAAACCCAACTGCTACCATCGGGCAATTTAAAATGGTGATATAACACTTCAATCCATCAAAACATAACCCGATTTGATATGAACGAAAACAATTCAGCCGCCAATTTTTCACAGCCATTGAACAGTCCGGTTGTAAACGTAAACACTGCCTACAAAGAAAAGCTAACACCTTTAAACAAATTAGCCCTTTGGATAACCATTAAAGTAGGCAGTATGGGTTTTTTTCTCCTTATTTTGGGTTGGTCGGCACTATGGTTATTATGGAATACCATTGGTCCAAAAGCGCTTAGATTTGATCCCCACCCGGCTTTTGTACTTTGGTTATTTATATCCAACCTCATTCAAATATTGTTAATGCCGCTGATTATGGTAGGCCAAAACTTGCAGGGTATACATACAGAAATCAGAGCTGAAACTGATTTCAAAATAAACCAAAAATCAGAAATGGAAATTGAAACCATTTTATTGCATTTAGAAAGACAAAATGAATTGATTTTACAAATAATTAAAAAATTAGATTCGAAAGCAGACTGAATTATTATACACGTTAATAACACCTGGAGATTATATTATTTTTTAAATCTTGTATTCATAGGTTTTGTAGCATTGTTTCCACCGGTTAATCTCATTGGAACGGCATTAGTTACGGATCCTTTACTTCATAACTTAGAAAAAATGAAAGAAGAATAACAGCCAAAAAAATTGCCACCACAGTTTTATTATTTGTGCTATAATAACCATTACAGCAGTTGGATTTTTAAATTATTCGGCATTTCTATTTCGGTGGTACAAGTTGCAGGAGGCATCTTAATTTGTAAGATAGGCTGGCAATTGTTATCATCTGATAATGATATTAAGTTATATGAAGAAACCAAAAGCCCCGATACCAAAACAGATTTAGCCAGCGTGAATAAAATTTTATTTTATCCATTATCATTTCCAATGACCACCTTTGCAGGAACCATATCTGTTTTATTAACCCTAAGTGCACATGCGCATTCCAAAAAAAGGCTACCTATTTTATTAATCTGGGTGCATTGCTTTTTGCTGTATTACTAATGGCCATTCTCATTTTTACCAGTTACGTCTATACACCGCTACTCATCAAAAGGCTGGGCGAAAAAAGAGGCCAAATAGTTAAACCGGCTTAGCGTATTTTGGTTTTTGCGTAGGCCTGCAAATTGCTACCGGCGGCATCATGTACCAGATTAAACCGGCATAGTATTTTTTTTGACAGAAAAAAATAGCCAACTGTTAAAAAAAATAATGGAATGGCTCTCCTTATTTTCAATAACTTCAAAAAATAAAATGGAAGCAATTTAAAATACGTTGCATGTGTATGAACAAATCTTTCCACAATATGTGCAAAAACAAGTTTGTTATTTCATCAATAAAATAAATTAAATTTGAGAAAGCAGTAAATAACATTACCTATTTTATTCAACCTAAAACGAATAAACATTGACAGACACTATTATTAGCTTGAACAGTATTAATCCCATCGAGTTCTTTGGCGTTAACAATGGTAAATTAGATTTATTAAAAAAGAAATTTCCGTTATTAAAAATTTTATCGAGAGGTACCCAAATAAAAATTAGTGGTGCCCCGGAACAAATAGAAGTTGCCAAAGAAAAAATTGAATTGATTCTCCAATACTTAGAACGGAATGGCCACTTAAGTGAAAATTATTTTGAACAGATTCTGGGTGGCGACGATGCAGAAACTGTCGATCATTTTGTTGACAGGCATCCCAATGATATTCTGGTTTTTGGCCCCAATGGCAAAACTGTTCGTGCTAGAACTGTTAACCAGAAAAAAATGGTGCAGGCTATTGATAAAAATGATATTGTTTTTGCCATTGGGCCTGCCGGTACCGGTAAAACTTATACAGCAGTTGCCTTAGCCGTTAGGGCATTAAAGAATAAGATAGTTAAAAAGATTATTTTAACCCGCCCGGCAGTTGAAGCAGGTGAAAACTTAGGTTTTTTACCCGGCGATTTAAAAGAAAAAATTGATCCTTATTTACGCCCACTCTATGATGCTTTGGATGATATGATTCCTGCAGATAAACTAGGCTATTATATGACTACACGAACAATTGAAATTGCTCCTTTGGCATATATGCGTGGTCGTACATTAGATAATGCCTTTATTATTTTAGATGAAGCACAAAACACAAATGACCTACAGCTAAAAATGTTTTTAACCAGGATTGGTGCCAATGCAAAAGCTATAATTACAGGCGACCCCACGCAAATAGATTTACCCCGCAATCAGCGTAGTGGTTTACATAAGGCTTCCCGTATTTTACAGAATATTGATGGCATAGCGCATGTTGAATTATCAGAAGAAGATGTTGTAAGGCATAAATTAGTAAAAGCCATTATTAAGGCTTATGAAAAGGAATACGAAAAAGAAGAAGCGTTTTTAAAAGACAGATAAAAAACAAAAACGGTAAACAAAAATTGGTTTACCGTTTTTTATATTATTTCTTTTTCAAAATTTCATGCCCCATTTTGTCGCGCTTGGTTTGTAAATATCTTTCATTGAAAGCGTTTGGTGGTATTTCAATAGGCACAACATCAACAATTTCTAAACCATACCCTTTTAAAGCGGCCCGCTTCTTGGGGTTATTGCTCATTAATCTAAGTTTGGTAACGCCTAATGCGCGTAACATTTGAGCCCCTACACCATAATCACGCTCATCCATTCCAAAACCCAAATGCAGATTGGCTTCTACGGTATCCATTCCCTCCTCCTGTAATCGGTAAGCTTTTAATTTATTCATCAGGCCAATACCACGGCCTTCCTGATTCATATATAAAATAACACCTTTACCTTCAGCCTGTACCATTTGCATGGCTTTGTGTAACTGATCACCGCAATCGCAGCGAAAACTACCTAAAATATCGCCGGTAAAACAACTGCTATGCACACGGGTTAAAACAGGTTCATCAGGTTTCCATTCTCCTTTTATTAATGCCAGATGCTCCCCACCTGATATTTTTTCTTTAAAGGCTACCAGTTTAAAATAACCATATTTTGTAGGCATTTCAACCCGGGTAACTTCTTCTATTAACGAATCAGATTGTAACCGGTATTCAATTAAATCTTTAATGGAAATAATTTTTAAATCAAACTTTTGGGCAATTTCTAATAACTGTGGCAACCTGGCCATAGTGCCATCCTCATTCATAATTTCTACCAAAACACCTGCTTCTTCAAAACCGGCTAACCGTGCCAAATCAACCGTTGCTTCGGTGTGCCCGGTACGGCGCAGTACACCGCCTTTTTTGGCACGAAGTGGAAAAATATGCCCGGGCCTACCCAAATCATCGGGTTTGGTGTTAGGATCAATCAAAGCCTGAATGGTTTTGGCCCTGTCATGCGCACTGATACCGGTAGTACATCCATGCCCCAATAAATCAACACTTACCGTAAATGGCGTTTCATGCAAAGCTGTATTTTGATTCACCATTAAATTGAGCTGTAATTTATCAGCTAGTGCTTCCGAAATAGGGGCACAAATTAATCCTCTTCCTTCTTTACTCATAAAATTGATGATTCCCGGAGTAACATTTCGGGCAGCAGTAATAAAATCACCCTCATTTTCTCTGTCTTCGTCGTCTACAACAATCACTAACTGGCCATTTTTAATGGCTTCAATACCTTCTTGGATAGAATGCAACATGTTTCAATATTATGTTACAAAAGTACAGATTAGGCACTGTTTTGTTTAAAAATATAAAATGAGCATACATTCTAAAAATGTTTACCCTCGTTCTGATTTGTCCTTAAAATCGGTAAACGTTCACAAAAAGCAACGATTTGTTAATATTTTAATGTTGTTCAACGTAAATAATTCACTTTATTTGCCTCAGAAAAAATTAACATTATGCTTAGTAAAAAACTACTGCGAGCCTTTGTATTGCTATTACTGTGCTTGCCGGCAACCTTGATTGCCCAGGTAACCAACAGTAGCATTAAAGGTTTTGTAAAAATGCCTGACGGAAAACCTTTAGAAGGTGTTTCCATTACTGCCACACACATTCCTTCAGGAACTGTTTACACTACGGTATCGCGCAAAAGCGGCGAATACACTTTACCAAACGTAAGAATTGGCGGACCCTACAAATTA
>JAKAKY010000170.1 GCA_021824365.1 Bacteroidota bacterium
GCAATTGGGTGCTAAGGCCTGTGTTCGTTTAACAAAAGAAGGGAATGTATTGGTAACAGATAACCACAATTATATCGTTGATGCCGATTTTGGTTTAATTGACGATGTAGATATATTACATAAAAACATCAATGAAATTGTTGGCGTGGTGGAAAATGGTTTATTTATCAATATGGCTTCCATAGTAGTAGTGGCGCATGCCGATGGCACTATTGAAGTGTTATATTAGTATTTACTAACTATTTTTTATCTAATATTAACTGATTCTTGTCATTGAGCCTAATTACATTAAGCATTTTTTATAACTGATATTATTTCCTATTTATTCAATAATAGCGTTTACAGGATTGTTTACAACAAAACCATTTTCTTTTTGTTAATATACAACAATCAATTCACATGGAAACTTTAAAAGATAAATGCGTATTATTAACAGGCGCAACAGGTGGGATAGGAAGCAAATTATTACCATTATTATATCATGCCGGTGCACGGGTATTTATTACAGGCAGAAATCAGGAAAAATTATTGGCTTTAGCAGCAACTATAAAATTACCTGCACAACAAATATTTGTTGCAGATATTAGTAAACCTGAAGCAGTAAGCGCTTTACAACATGCCTATTTTTCTGTATTTGAAAATATTGATATTGTTATTAATGCAGCAGGTATTGGCATTATTAAACCGGTTGAACAACTATTATTAGATGAATTTGTAAAATGTATTGAATGCAATTTGTTGGCTCCATTCCTCTTAATGCAGGCTTTTCTAACGGCTATGAAGCAAAATAAAAAAGGGCTAATCATCAATATCCCCGGCGTTTTAGGAAAAGTACCTATGGCTGGTGCAGCGGCCTATAGTGCTTCTAAATTCGGATTAGTAGGCATGATGCAAAGTATTCGTGAAGAAGTGAAGCGAACTGAAATAAGAATTACTAATTTGTATTTGGGTGGTGTTATCTCTCCTTTTTGGGATAATATTGATTTGCGGGTACAAAAAGATAAGATGATGATAGCTGAAGAAGCTGCTAAAGCCATTTGGTTTCTTTGCCAACAACCTGCCAGCGGTGTGGTGAGTGAAATGGTTTTACAGCCTTTTAACCATCAGGCTATTTAAATGGCTAGTAAGAATTGGCGATTTATGTTCAATAATTTGCAAATTTTATACTAAAACCAATTTCCTATTTTTTAGTTTACTGTTTGCGTACGATATTCGTATCGCGAACAATTGTTAGTATGGATATTTCATTTGAAAATACAGAACAGGCTTTTGCCTATAAAACAGATAAGGAACTTAAGCAATCTAAATTTTTGTTTAATACAATGGGCTATCCTTTATTTGTGCCCATTGGTACACGTGTTACCCCTTTTTTAATGAAAACGGGTTTACCCATTCATGGCATTGTTCGCAAAACTATCTTCAAACAATTTGTAGGTGGCGAAACACTAGAAGAAACCGCACCCGTAGTGGAAACATTGGGTAAATATGGTGTACAGGTAATATTAGATTATGGTGTGGAAGGGAAACAGGATGAAGCAGATTTTGAGCAGGCAACTGAATCGTTCATCAAAACCATTGAATATGCAGGTTTACAAAAAAATATTCCTTTTATTAGCGTAAAAGTTACCGGTATTGCCAGATTTGATTTGTTGCAAAAATTAAATGAAGCGCCTCGGTTACGCAGTGGCATTCATGATAATGAATCAGAAATGAACGAATGGGGGAGGGTTGTAGATAGAATGTATGCTATTTGTGCAACTGCTGCCGAAAAGAATATTGGGGTTTTAATTGATGCAGAAGAAACCTGGATTCAGGATCCCATTGATCGGTTAACAATGGAAATGATGGAGGTGTTTAATAAAGAAAAAGCCGTTGTTTATAATACGATTCAATTATACCGACATGACCGGTTGAAATTTTTACAGATTTCACACCAAATTGCCAAAGCCCAAAATTTTATTTTAGGGATGAAGTTAGTGCGTGGCGCCTATATGGAAAAAGAGCGTGCCAGAGCACAACAAATGGGATATGAAAGTCCGATACAGGTAAACAAAGAAAATACCGGTCGCGATTTTGATGCTGCAGTACGTTATTGTATTGATCATATTAACGACATATCCACCATCATTGCCTCGCACAATGAAGCCAGTAATTTATTAGGAGCAGAGCTTTTATATCAGTCCGGATTATCACTGAATCATCACCATGTGCATTTCTCACAATTATATGGTATGGGCGATCATATCACATTTAATCTGTCCAAAGCAGGTTTTAATGTTAGTAAATATTTGCCATTTGGGCCTATACGCGATGTAATTCCTTATTTAATGCGAAGGGCACAGGAAAACTCAAGTGTAAGCGGACAAACCAATAGGGAGTTGAGTTTAATCAAAAAAGAACTGAGACGCAGAAAGTTGGCAGGCACTATTAAAGCTTAAATTCAGCATTAGGCATAATGATGATTATAACATTGATTTTAAAATCTCGTCTGTTTCAGTGCTGATTTTCTCCATTAACGGCGCAATCTGATCAAATTCATTGGCTTTATCTATAAAATGATAAGCACCAAAGTTATAACAAGTACTTCTATAATATTCTGTAGAGTGATTGGTTAACATGATTACTTTTACGGCAGGATAATGTTCTCTCACTTCTTTCAGTACCTCTATACCATTTTTTTCCGGCATGTTAATATCTAACAACAATACATCCGGTTTAAATTCATCAATAGTTTGTAATGCATGCATCGGTGCTGAGCAGGTTTTAACAGTAGCTACGCATGAAACGGTGGCCAATACTTCTGACATTACTGTAAGTATGATAGTTGAGTCATCTATTAATAATACTTTCAAATTTTTAGCCATAGCTAATTTTTCTTTTTTAGAAATAACCATAACACTGTATTTTAAATACGAGTATATTTTTTATATCCCGTATAGGTGAAACACCCCCCTTGAGGGGGGATGGGTGTTTCTACTTTTCATAGAAATAAGATTAGGGGATATTGGGTTTTAAAGACGAACCGGAGTAAAATTGGTTCTCAATAGGTATT
Organism: Bacteroidota bacterium; assembly: GCA_021824365.1. Lineage (GTDB taxonomy): Bacteria > Bacteroidota > Bacteroidia > Chitinophagales > Chitinophagaceae > Hydrotalea. Next base: position 3,053 of record JAKAKY010000170.1, read on the forward strand.
CGTATTTTGATAAAACAAAGTAACACATATTATACGGGCTATTCAATAGCAAAATGTATCATTTACTTGTAGTGTATTTTCTACAATTTATATGTATTAAAATGCAGTTTTATTAGCACTAATTGGTGCTTTTACAAGGAATTTTAATCAGCAAATGCCCCCCCTTGCCGTATTCAAGGTTTTGAAGCGTACAAGTTCCTTTAAGGTTTCTGACTCTGTCTTTTATGCTAATTATCGTTAGGCTCTTGTCTTTATCCTCTAAATTATAGCCTTCACCATTATCTTTGATTGATAGTAAAATATATCCATTTATTTTGCTGAGTTGGACGGTTATCTGCCTGGCTTGTGCATATTTGTCGATGTTTGAAAGCGCTTCCTGCACAATTCGGTATAAATTAGATTGGAGATCAGATGTTTCATTTTTAAGGCTGTTATCGTATTCAAAAAAACAGAGAATACCGGTTCTTTTTTCAAATTCCCTACATTCCCATTCAATGGCAGCGGTCAGGCCAAAATCGTCTAAAATGCTGGGTCTTAAATCAGTAGCCATTTTGCGAATAGCCAAAATAACACCATTAGCTATTTCTATATCATGGTTAATTTTTTCAGCTAAACCCGCATCTGTTTTTTGAATTTTGTTTTTAAGTACGGTCAAATCTATTTTTATACCGGTAATGGGTTGGCCAATGGTATCATGTATGTGTTCGGCAATAAATTTACGTTCTTCTTCCTTGGTTCGGCGCTGATGTGCAGATAATCTTTGTAGCTGAATATGAGAAGCCATCAACTCTTTTTCAACTTTTCTTCTTACTGTAACGTCTACAAAAATGATATAAACTGTTTTTTTATAAATGCTGAATAAATAGCTAAACGTTTTAATGCTTCCATCTTTGCAGGTAATATCGCTTTCAACATAAGGAATTTCCTGATTGGGGTTTATGCTAAAGGCTTCAATTAGTGATACCCAGTGTTCATAATATTGTTTCCTTTTTACCGGATCGGGTTGTGTACGGTAGTACCAGTCTTCAATTGTGGGTAAATCTTCTGCCACATAACCAATGGTTTTTGTAAAATGGTTATTGATAAAGTTAACCGTTCCATCTGTATTATAACTACCAATTGCTATGGGCATATTTTGTGCCAGGGCTTTAAATCGTTCTTCACTCTCCTGCAAAAGTTTAATATAATTATTTTGATCGGTTACGTCTTCTAAAATGGCAAACAATTCGTTGTCAAACAAATTGAAAGTGATATTAATATCTCTTAATTCGCCGGATTTATTGAAAATCTGTCGGTATAATATGGGTGCGATTTTATCGGGGTTGGTTTGTACTTCTTGCAAATAGCCATAAAATTCAGCATCATGTCTCGCTTCGTCTTCAGGTGTTTCAAATTTTATTTTTTTAAACCAGGCAGGATATATTTTAATTTCTTCCATTTCATAACCAAAAATTTCTTTGAATTTGTTATTGATGAACAATAAGTTAAAGTTCAAATCGCAACTGGCCATGGGTACCGGAAAGTTTTCAATAATACGTTTAAATTTTAAGGAAGTTTCTTTTGCTTCGGTTTCTATACTTCGTTTTTCCGTTAAATCAATAAAAATATTGTATATAAATTTGTTGCTGTATGAAGTTTTTAATTCAATTACTTTATGGGAGCCGTTTTTGGCAACCATAACTAGTTCATGCGTTGTGCTAAGGTTTTCGTTCTGCACCTGTTTTACATGATTAGCCCAGCGTTCTTTTGCCTGCTGAGCAGAAAGTTGATTAGGATAGGCTTTATTAAACCAATCATTTATGGTTTTAAGATCTTTACTTGTGTAACCAAAAATTTTTGTAAACGCTTTGTTGATGTATAAAATTTTGCCCTCTGTATTGCAAAATGAAATACCAACCGGAATGGCTTCGGTTAATGATTTAAACTTGTGTTCACTTTGTTGTAAGGCAATGGTTGTATTTTTTAATTCAGAAATATCAATACCCATACTTAAAATACCTTTAAAATTGTTGTCCGAAAAAATGGGGGCATTCTTCCACTGTATGGTTTTATGTTGTTTTTTCTTAGAAAGAATGGTATTCTCAAAATCTATAGCCTGTTTACCTCTTTTCAGTTTTTTAAATATCTGTAAGGCCTTCGCCTGTTCATTTTTGGGTACAAAAATTTTGAACCAATTTTGTTGTAATACCGATTTTAGTGGATAACCGGTAATTTGTTCACCGGCTTTGTTCAGGTAATTAATATTGCCATTCAGATCTAAAATAACAATAATGGCATGTACATTGTTTATAATACCTTCTCTTAATAACAATTCAACCGGGAAAGATTTTGTTTTGTTTTGTAAAGGTTGAATATTTTGAACCGTAAAAACAAACTGTAATGTTATGTTGTTTTTTTTTATTTTTTGAATGACGAGTTCAACAGCATATTTCTTTCCTTTTTCGTTTTGCAAAAAAGTTTTGATGGTTGTTTTTTGGGAGGAAGCAACAATTAAATTTTTAAGCGTATTATTAAATACGGTACGTTCATTAGTAACAATCAGGTTTTGAAGCGGCTGTTTTATCCATTGATGGCTGTTTTTAAAAAACAGGGTATCCTCAGGCCAAATATCCTCAATCATTCCCCGGGCATTGGTTACCAATACTAATGTTGATGCATAACGGCTAAGAGAACTATTGTTCATATAGGCTAAAATTGGGTTATATGTACCGGTTCACCATTATAGAATAAGTGAAATGTGGTATACTTCGTTAGCCCCATATTCAATTATAATAATCTGACGGGTTATCAGGATTGTACCGGGGTTCGAAAAATAAATATAAGAAATTGATGGGTACAAAAAATGATAAATATCACTCTTTCAATACTTTACTCTTATTATCCACAGCTTTTAAACAGTTTAAATAGTTTTTCAGGCAGAATTGAGCGCTGTTTGTATTTTGCGGTATGGAACAATATCAGCAACTATTACAATATATACTTGAAAATGGCCAGCAAAAGCACGACCGCACCGGTACCGGCACCCGTAGTTGTTTTGGGTATCAGATGCGTTTTGACCTGCATAAAGGGTTTCCCTTAGTTACCACTAAGAAAATGCATGTAAAAAGTATTATTTATGAATTGTTGTGGTTTTTAAAAGGAAGCACCAATATTCAATATTTGAATGCAAATGGCGTTACAATTTGGGATGAATGG
>JAKAKY010000171.1 GCA_021824365.1 Bacteroidota bacterium
CAGCACTTAATAAAGCATCTTGCTGGCCTTTATTAAAGCGATGAATTTCATCAATAAACAAAATGGCACGTTGGATTTTTCGGGCTGTTTCAATTACTTCCCTTATTTCTTTTACACCACTGCTAATAGCACTGAGTTGAAAATAGGGAACCTGTAGGGTTTGGGCAATAATATGTGCTAATGTGGTTTTACCTACGCCGGGCGGGCCCCATAAAATAATGGACGGTATGTAACCCTGCAGCAATGCTTTGTTTAGAATACTGTCTTTTCCGGTAAGATGTTGCTGTCCGGATAACTCCTGTAGCAATTTGGGGCGCATCCGCTCCGCCAATGGTGGCATTGTGTTCATACCTGAAAAGTAAAAAAAAATGTTCAGGCTAATGTCAACAAAGTTCTATTTTGCAAATAAAGCAGCATATTTTTTCATGAGCCGATAAGTCATTAAAATATGCACCAATAAAACAATGGAAAAAGGCAGCATAATTAAAATGGCATTGCGCATGGCTGTCATTAGTTCGGTGGAAGAGATGTTGTTGGGAATATTAGTTGGCCTCGACTCATTTAATACGGTTAAAAATTTGGCATATATTTCTTTGTTGGTAAAGAAATACAAAATAGAAATACAGGATATGATGGCTAAGATGGAAAAAATGAGTGCAATAACGGAATTGATTTTTATCCAATCTTTCAGGCTGGCTTTGCATAGAGCATTCTTTAAAATGCCTTTATACAAAAAGAAAGCAGCGGCGAAAATATAAATGACTACACACGCTAATATAACGGCACTGAGCAATACAGTAGGGTTGCCAATGCCGGCAAAAACAGAAAGCACACTTTCAAAGCCAAACAAGGTTGCAAAGGGAAGTAAAATGATGGTGAGAACTCTATAAACACTTAAAATATTCATGCTCATTGTTTACATTTCGGTTAGGTGAATTTATTGCAAATTCAGTTTTATTTGTAACTCTTTCATTTGCTTTTCATCAATTGGGCCCGGTGCATCTAACATCATATCCCGGCCACTATTGTTTTTGGGGAATGCTATAAAATCGCGGATGCTTTCACTGCCACCTAAAATGGCGCAAAGCCTGTCAAAGCCAAATGCTAATCCGCCATGTGGTGGTGCGCCATATTCAAATGCACCAAGTAAGAAACCAAATTTTTGTTGCTGCTCTGCTTCATCCATACCCAAGGCATCAAACATTTTTTCCTGTAATTGTCGCTGATAAATACGGATAGAACCGCCTCCAATTTCGTTACCATTCAATACCATATCATAAGCATTGGCTTTAATATTGGCATACGGATGTTCTAAATATTTGGCCGGGTCGGTAATTACCGGGGAGTGTTGAATCATGGTTTCAATATCTTCCGGTTTGGGGGAAGTGAAAGGATGATGCCGTGCTACCCATCTGTTGTCTTCTGCATCGTATTCAAATAAAGGGAAATCCAATACCCATAATAATTTAAACTCATCTTTTTTGCGCATTCCTAAACGGTTAGCCATTTCTAACCTAAGTTCACTCATAGCCTTACGGGTTTTTTCTTCAGCTCCTGCTAAAAGCACAATTAGATCGCCGGGTTGTGCCAGTGCTGCTTGGGCAATAGCTTTGAGTTTATCTTCACTGTAAAATTTATCTACACTGCTTTTCAAGGTTCCATCAGTATTGTATTTGATGAATACCAGGCCTTTCATGCCAATCTGGGGTCGCTTTACCCATTCGGTTAATTCGTCGGTTTGTTTACGGGTATATTCGCTACAGCCGGGAATGGCAATGGCAATAACGGTTTCGGCCTCATCAAATACTTTAAAATCAGCATCTTGAATTAGTTGCACTAAGCTGGGTTTACCGGGAAAAGCATGAGCAGGAAATTTGATATTGCATAATGGCATGTTGAAGCGAATATCGGGTTTGTCATTTCCGTATTGCCACATGGCTTGTTCCCACGACATGCGTTGAACAGGTTCCGAATAGTCAATATTTTTTACTGCTTTAAAAATATGTTTTACCAGTCCTTCAAACATGTTTAAAATATCTTCCTGCTCCACAAAACTCATTTCACAATCAATTTGTGTAAACTCAGGCTGACGATCGGCTCTTAAATCTTCATCTCTAAAGCATTTTACAATTTGGTAATATCGGTCGTAGCCGCTAACCATGAGTAATTGTTTAAAAGTTTGGGGGCTTTGTGGTAAAGCATAAAATTGGCCGGGATCCATGCGGCTCGGTACTACAAAATCTCTGGCACCTTCGGGGGTTGATTTAATGAGAAAGGGGGTTTCAATATCCATAAAACCGTGTTCATGCAAATAATTGCGGGTAGCACGGCTCACTTCATACCGAAGTACTAAATTTTTCTTAACAGCATTTCTGCGCAGGTCGAGAAAACGGTACTTCATGCGTAGGTCATCGCCCCCATCTGTATCATCCTGAATGGTAAAGGGAGGTACCGCGGATTTGTTTAAAATGCGAAATTCAGTTACCACTACTTCAATATCGCCGGTGGCTAATTGCGGGTTTTTATTACTTCTTTCCTGTACCATGCCTTTTGCCTGAATGACAAATTCACGGCCTAAAGGATTGGCTTCTAAAGTATCATTCAAGTTTTCGTTAAAGAGTAGTTGGGTAATACCAAAGCGGTCTCTAATATCCACAAAAGTAATACTTCCAAATTTTCTTACGGTTTGTACCCAGCCTGCTAGGGTTACATTTTTTTGTACATCTATACTGGTTAATTCTCCACAGGTATGCGTTCTATACATGATGCTTTTTATATTTTAAGTTGCCAACTACTAAATAATGAGTTGTTCTTGTTTATCGTAAAGATGGTTAGGAGATTGCCTGGATTTTAGAAAGGCGCTGCAGTGTGCGACGCAACGATGCTGAACCTTTTACAAAAGCCGGTAACATACACTAACCTAATGGGCTGCAAATATAGCAGAATTGCGGTGGATGGTTGCAGAATTGTGCGGTTAAGACAAAGGCTTTTTGCATTAGGGTAGTTGTTAAATAGCGCTGTGGCAGTTTTATAAACTGTCTAATGCATTTTTATGTTGCGGCTTCCAATACAAATAATAAAAAGCTAAAATAAGAATGCCCACACTAAAAGGGATTATAGCCAAATGTTTGAAAGTAATACCGGGTGCAACCAGTTTTTCATCAAAATGAAAAAATTCGCTAATCATCCAATAGGAATTGGCGGTAATCCAAACCGTAATGGCCAGATTATGGCATAATTCAGACATGAATTGCCGGGTGCGGTACGCAATAATGATAGAAATGGTGAGGGTAGGAAAAATCATGGCAATACCTAACGGCCGCCAAAACATACACCAGCTAATATCTTTAAACAGCCAAAAAACAATATGCAGGTTTTCCATTTTCCGGTATTTTAATGGAATATTGTATTGCTTTTTGGCAGGGGCTATTAAGTTGGTAGCCTCAGTGGGTAGCATTGTATTGCCGGAGGTTGTAATAGGTTGCAGCACTTTGGTTTGTTTTGGTAAATAAAGTAAACAAATAGCCTGCAATATTAATTTTTTATGAACAAATTAAGGTCGTAAAATTTTGTGGAATCGGCGAATGGAGACTTCCGGTAAAAGCGGTTGGCCATTTTTTAGATGCTCGCTAAAGGCTTTGGCAAAAAAGGGAGCTAATGAACAACCCTTGGTGCCCAACCCATTGAATATGCCTATATGCGGATAATACGGATGCATGCCTGCAAAAGGTCGTCTTTCCAATGTGGCAGGCCGCTCGGCGGCAACATGTGCTTTTATTTTAAAAGGCAATTGTAACCATTGTTGTAATTGTTGCAGGGTTTTTTGACGAAAAACTTCTGTGGGCAAGGTGTTTTCATAACTCCATTCGTAAGATGAACCTGCCCACCATAAATCGTCTTGCCACGGTACCAAACTAATGCCTTTTTTGTAAATGTTTTGCCTGGGTAATTCAGGAATGTTTAGCAACAATGCTTCGCCTTTGTTGGATGCAAAAGGCAGTTTTTGAAAATAGGGCAAATCGGCGGCTTGTGTGCCATTGCAGAAAATAATGGCTTTGGCACTTACCTGTTCATATTGAATGCCGTTTGAAAACAATTGTAAATTGTGTGCATGAAAGTTGGCTTCAATAAGCACTTGTAGTTCCCTTAATTTGTTTCGCCAGGTTTGTAACAATCGTTGCAAATTCACTAACCATACAGGATGTATTTCTCCTACACCAAATGGATAATTGAAATAGGAGTTCCATTGGTTGGTATCATCCGGAATGCTTAAATACTCCGTTTCATTGGGTAGCCTGTTGCTAAAAGCCAGATGCATTTGCGGGGTAGTATGAAAGTCGAGTAACTGTGCTTGTTGTAGTATGCTAATATTCAATTCCTTTTCTAAACACTTATAGGTGAACGCTGCAAACGGCATTAATGTTTCAATCATCCAGGTTCTTACAAATCTTCTTCCGGTAATAGGATTAATAACACCGCTGGCTATCTGCGATGCTGAAAATGGATTGTATTGGTCAATTACTATAACGGTACTGCCTTGTTGTAATAAATAATAACTGAGCATAGTACCGGCAATACCCTGCCCAACAATTAAATAATCTACTTCCATGTTTCAAAAATATATATAAAATGATTGGTGGAGTTTAATTTAGTTTTCTGCAACGCTTAGTGTTGTAGCAGGCGCATAAATTGCGTGTGTTTGAGGCTCAGATGCTAAGCTGGCTATGCCCGATGAATATTGACCCGGTTGGGTAACCACACCCATATATTGTATTTGGCTGTTTTGATTGGGAAGTGATGCAACATGCAACCGATATCCTGCCAATTGATTTTGTTCTATTGCTGCAAAAGCAGATGAATGGGGGCGTTTGATTACTTTGATACAGGCCGGATAGTTATCTGTTATGGTAATAGGACGTAATGCTTCTTTATTTTGAATGCTGAGTATAATCAGGATAGTATCGCCCACATGCAAGTTTTTATTTTCAGTTAAAGAAGTCCATCCCTTTGCATGTTGATGAGTGGTTTGAACAAAAATTTTTTTATTGAATGTTAAGTTTTTGCCGGTGGATGTAACAGGAATGTCGGTTACATCTTGTAAATACTTCCATTGAACGTAACCATACAAAATGGGCTTCTCGTTTTTTGGCGGGAGAATGGTTATTTGTGAAAATGAGGTGTCTAATCTGTTTCCCCCCATTTCTATTACACAATTATTTTGAACAGAATAACTTGTATTCCCTAAGTTTAATTGAATAGGATGAGCGAGTGAAATACTTTGCTTTAAAATGGCCTCTATGGCCTGTGCCATTAAAAAATCATCTGTGTAATGATTGTGTTTTATTTGTAAAAGCATTGTATACATTGCTTTAGGTAGTATTTGCTGAATGAACAAAAATTTTTTTTCATTTGTGTTTTGTAATAATTCAACAATTTGTATTTGTGTATGCAATGCATTCAATGAAAAAACAGCATTTTTTACTGATGGCCGGCTCAACGTATTATTTTTGGGTTGCTCAATCGCTTTTTTTACTATAGTTTGGAGTATATTTTTGTACTGTAATCCGGTATCGTTGTATTGCTGCAGTATGCCAGCCATTAAAGCCTGGTTGGCTAAATTAAATTGGGGTGTTTGCTTTTTTAATTGATGAAAAAGGGCTGTATCTATTGTTGTAACCGGAAAGCTTTTATTCAATAAGATCTGACTAACGCAGTAGAATAATGCTGTAGTTATTTCATTTTCTGTGATAGTATGTGCGATTGATTTTCTGAGAAAACGGTTACCGTGCTGTATTATTGGGAATAAAGCTGTTTGAGTACCGGTATCTGTTTGTTGATGATGAAAAATTTTACTGATTAAATAAATTATTTTTGCTGTGAGCAGCGCTTTATCTTCTTTACCTGTTTCGTCTGTAAAACAACCATTTGGATGTTGTAAGGTTTGTAAGTGTTCAATTAGATGTTTAATATTCATTGATTTGATATGTTCCAAGCCATTGAAATATACTGTTTCGAAAGTTGAAATGCCGGGTTTTGTTTTATTGGTATTGAAAGTTTTTTGAAGCGTAAGGTTTTTACAGGCGGGTAGTTTTTGTTGATACTTTAAAAGTTGTTCGGTGAATATTTGTATAGCCAGTTGTAGTGGTTTGTTGCTATTGGTGCCAGACAGTTTTTCTAAAATTTCTTTCGCCTGAAATATGGGCTGAGTGGCAATTTGCGCAGTAAGTGTAATATTTGAGATGCT
>JAKAKY010000172.1 GCA_021824365.1 Bacteroidota bacterium
CATCATTTATCTGCTACCTGTTAGCCAGGCCGGCTTGTGTTTTTAAAATAAACTAATGAATACAGTGTGTATTTAAAAAACCATTTTTTACGCATATGCGTCAGTAAAATAAAAAGGCTGCCCTGTAAAGGCAACCTTTTTTGAATGGCATTTCCTGTTATGTTTTACAGGGGTGCAAAATCTAAATAATCCCATTTCTTTTCCCTTTTATTGTGTACGACTTTTCCACTTTTCCACAATCATTTTCTTACCGGACTATTGTATAAACGCAACTTGGGAAAAAAGTAAAATTTAACATCAACTGGTGTTGAGTTACTTTATAATAATTCGTTGCTACTTCTATATTTTGTGCAATTAGTTGATTTAAAAGTAATTCATTTGGAAATTTCTTGAATAAGAAAACACCTCTATCAATATGTAAAAAAAATCTTTTTGTTTTGAGTAGGTAATAATTTTAGGCATTGCCCATAGTTCTTCGTTTGGTAATGAAAAATTCTTTTCAAAGAAAATAAAGTTATCGTATGGTAAGCACAAAATATTTTTTAAAAAAAATTCTACTTCCTGATTGCAGGATAGAATTAATTGTGGGTAATGCTTTTTTATTTGTAAGCAACTGAAAGCCAACTAATTAAATGATACTTAGGAGATAACCAGCCAAAATTGTCTGATAGTAATTTTTTTCCTTTTGTACATATAAAGTTTGAATAAAATTCATAAGATGGTTAATTGTCATTACTTAAGTATTGTTGTATAAACTTTTTTAAGTTTTCCATATTTTCTATGCCTCCCCCTTTATATATTTTAATAATTTCTGACTTATTATTTATTAAATATTTATAAGGTACAGATGGTATAAAAAAAATATTATTTATTTCTTTTGTAATTAAGTAATTAGACCAGGGTAAGTTTTCTTTTTGAAGAGCTTCTTTGTAAGCAATTGAGTCTCTATCAATTGAAATACTTATTATATTCAAACCATTTTTTTTATTTTTTTTAAATACTTCTTTTAAATCATTAAAATCTTCCCTGCAGGGCTCGCACCAACTTGCCCAAAAATCTACAATTGTTAGTTTTGATGATGAAAAAAAATCTTTTGAGTTAATTAATTTATTGGTAGCATTTTTCAGCAAAGAAAATTGTGGAAGAGATTTTCCTTTGGAAGAGTTTATGTGTTTTACTATATTTCTTTTTACTTCAATTCCCTGTTTTGATTCTTTAATAAATGGACTGAGTGATTCATAAATTGATAGTATGCTATCAATTGAAATGTAATATGGTCTTCTGTATATTCTAAAATTCAGAATTTCAAGAGAAACAAAAGATTTTAAGTTATTTCGAATAAAGTTAACATCAATCTGGTAGCTTAAACTATCAATCTTACTTTTTATTATTTGTAATACTTTAAGTGAATCTTCTATTTTTATAGATGATAAATTGTTGCTATAATTAACAGCTAAATTGCCGAGGATTTTTTCTTTCAGATAAATTACTTCCTTCTCATTTTCAATTTCTTGTTTTAATTCGTCGTATTTTAGTTTTTCTGCTTTCGTTTTATTGCTGTTTATAGATAAATTTTGCAAGTTATTTCCGTCAATAAACACCTCAATTGTATCCATAACTGGTGCAATTAGCAAATTAAAAATTGTATCTTTCTTATTATTCTTATCTGTAGCAAATAACTTAACTCGTGTATTTAATGAAGGATGACATTTTACCAAAAACTGCTTCTTAGTAATCTTTATTCTATTTGCTCTACTACTTTTATTGTCGTTTGTTAGGGAGTACAATAAATAAATATTTTTTGTATTATGAATTTCTCCAACTATTACAGACTGATTATTTGAATTAACTAAACCCTGAGAGTAAGCTTCAAATTGCATAGTAAATAATAATAATGTAATAATTATATTAAACCTCATATTATGTTTTTTAATTTAATAAAAAAGGAGGTTGCAGCATGCAACCTCCACTGTTTACTTACTTGCCGCAGCCGCAGCCCCCAGTTGGACCTGCGCCTGCTATGCAGCGTGGGCAAGAAGAGTTACTAGAGCAATCAGAATTTGTTGAACACATTTCACCACACTCTGGTGTTACGGGTGTTATGATAGCAGATCCTGCCATAATTGTTCTCATTTCTGCTCTACTCAACTTGCCTTGAATTGAGTCAAGGCTCATTTTTTTTGCTTTCATTTTTTTTGAAATTAAATAATTCGTAAATTACTTGTAACACCAAGCCATACAAGTTTTGGCTTAAAATTATTCAATAAAAAAATAATTGATCTCTTCTATTAAATAAAAGTTTGGCATTTTATTGTCATTAATAAAGTAGGTTGGTGTTGAGTGAACATTCATCTCTTTACACCAATTATACATTTTTTCAATTTCATCACTGTACTCTTGTCTAATTTTTGAGGTATCAATTTTTTCTGCTTTGATAAACTCGTCATAATTTTTTTCATTTTGTAAATGCCACTTAGATAAAATGCGTAAGCCGGTTTCAGTTTTTTTTGCATCTTTAAAATAATATAAAAACAAATTGACTGGTTTTTTAGCAAACTCATCATTTGGAGAAACATTGAAAATAATTCTAACTTTTATGTTTTTGTTGTTTTCGATAATATCAGTTAACTAAGGCACTTCTTAAAAATTGCTGTAAAGCGCAAAAGGAGTAGTAAATGCATAACAATTAATTTGAACAACACAATATTAAATAAATAAATTAATAAATGCAAAATTATTTTAAGCAAATTTTAAAAATACCGTTATTTCACGGTATTTTATTACTCAAAAAAGTAAAATTGGATGTAAATGAGCAATGTATGAATATATAGAAACAATTATATAAAAACAGTTTCTTTCATTCCATTCAAAAAGTAAATGGCATCATTTATCTGCTACCTGTTAGCCAGGCCGGCTTGTGTTTTTAAAATAAACTAATGAATACAGTGTGTATTTAAAAAACCATTTTTTACGCATATGCGTCAGTAAAATAAAAAGGCTGCCCTGTATAGGCAACCTTTTTTAAATGGCATTTCCTGTTATGTTTTACAGGTGTGCAGTCTGTGCTAAATAATTGGCTAATTGTTGAATAGCGGCTGCATCTATCCTGATTTGTTCCTGCGCTTCCTGCCAATTGCGTTGCTCAATGGCTTCGCGTATGCCGGGCATAGTTTTAACACCATAGCCGGTATAAAAACCCGGTGCATATAAAGTGTGTTTATACCAGGGCCGGCGGGGTAATCCGTTGGCAGATAACAATTGTTGCTCTGCACGGTACAAAGCCTTGTTGAGTGGCGCTTGTATGCTGCTGTTTAGTAGTGCTTTTTCCCAGGTAACCGCTAAACTGTCACTACTGTTTTTTAATGCCACAATCGCATTTTGCAGGGGTGCAAAATCCAAATAAGGTACGGCTGCCTTTTCAGTTGGGAATACCATTTTTTTGGTTGGGTCAGCAGCTATTTGAAACTGTCGGGTGGCTAACATTTTATTTTCTACCATAGTGCTCATGCGCATTTGATTGATATTTTGCATGAGTTCGGAAATATATCCATCTACTGTTTTGTGTAAACTTCTAAAATCAAAGGGCAATACATCGGCTTCTGCCATTCGTAAAGCAGCTCTTCCTGCTGTTTGCGCCAGGGCCACACCATATTCAAATGTAGGATCTTTAAATCGGCGGTACATATCCCATGAATCATAAATGGAATGGTATTCACCACCTGCATCTTCGCCACCAAAACCTACATCTAAACAGGGCACACCTAAGTGCTGAATAAAGGAGGAATAATCAGAACCTGAACCCATGGCGCCTAATTCTAAGGTGTGTTCTTTCATTAAAGCCTGTTTCTTTTCATCAGTAGCAGCATGTACCATCTGCTCAGCTAATCTTCTTTTAAAAATACTTACACCGGTTTCAGGGTCTTTTACCGTTTCACTGATTTGATACATAAAATTATTCAGCGCATGTGAGCCTTCGGCATTCAGAAAGCCCCTACCGTTACCATCGGAGTTAATGTATACCACCGCTTTTTGTTGCAATTCTTTGCTATGGTCTTCGGCCCATTCGGTGCTGCCCAATAAACCGGGTTCTTCGCCATCCCAGGCGCAGTATACTAAAGTACGTTTGGGTTGCCAGCCTTTTTTTACCAATTCGCCAATGGCTTTCGCTTCTTCTAATAAGGCTGATTGGCCACTAATGGGGTCGTTGGCACCATTTACCCAGGCATCGTGGTGGTTGCCTCTAATTACCCATTCATCAGGAAAGGTGCTGCCTTTTATTTTCGCAATTACATCGTAAGCCGGACGAATCTTCCAATTGAATGCCAATTTTAAATGCACAATAGCTTTGCCGGGGCCAACATGGTAGGTAATGGGTAAACCGCCTGTCCAGTCAGCAGGTGCTACCGAACCATCTAATGCGGCCAATAAAGGTTGTGCATCATGGTAACTAATGGGTAATACCGGAATTTTTAAAATGGTAGTAGCGTCTTTACGGTCTAAACGTTGTGCATTTTCAGTAGCGCCAACGCCGGGTGTTAAAGGGTCGCCGGGGTATAATACCATATCCATTACGCTGCCGCGTTGTACGCCGTATTCATTTTTAAAAGGTCCGGTGGGGTACACATCGCCACGGCTGTAACCATCGTCTTTTGGGTCGGAATAAATAATGCAACCAATGGCACCATGTTCATAAGCTACTTTGGGTTTAATGCCCCGCCAGCTTCTGCCGTATTTGGCAATCACAATTTTGCCTTTTACATCAATCCCTAATTTAGCAAGGGTTTCATAATCACTCGGTAATCCGTAGTTCACAAATACTAATTGCCCGGTAACATCACCATCGGCACTCCAGGCATTGTAAGTAGGTAGTTGCCCCTCCTGCCCGCTGGTAGCATCTTCTTTTAAAGCAGGCTCTTTTAAAATGGCGGTGTATTTGGTGGGTGAGGTCATTTCTAATACACGGGTAATCGGTGTAGGAAATAACACCTGGTATGTTTCAATTTGTGCATCCCATCCCCATGATTTGTATTTGGCTAAAATGGCTTCTGCAACTGCTTTGCTGCCCGGCGATCCAATTTCGTGTGGTTTGGCAGATAACTCTTTAATGGTGTTGCCTACATTTTGGGCACTTAATAAAGCATCAAATTGTTGCTCTAATGCTATTTGTTTGGCATTGTTATCTTTTGTAAAACCACTGATAGTGGTGGTTTGCGACCATGTGCTTTGCTGCAAACTTAGCAGGCCAATGCTCATTAGCAGTAATGTTTTTCTCATGCTGGTTGTTTTGTATGATGGGGAAATAAATACCTGTAGCAATATAACTTTTTTCAGGCAATAAATGATGATGAGGTTGATGCCATCCATCATTTTTAATGGCATTTTTAATGCGTATACAAAAATAAATAGTTAATATAATTAATCTGATAGTGAGGTTTGCAGCAAAGTGCTTCCTGTAAAAATGGCTAAATACCCAATAAAATACAGAACTTTGCTGCATAAAATCAATTGCATTGTATCAGAAACTGCAGGCCGATTATTTATTTACCGGAAAAGAAATGTTACATAACGGTGAGGTATTGATTGCCCAACCTAACGGTACCATTGAAGCCATAGTTGCAGCGGCCGATGCGGGTTTAGATATTCAAAAAATAGAAGGCGTACTTTGCCCGGGTTTTGTGAATACCCATTGCCACTTAGAGTTAAGCCATTTAAAAGGAGTCATCCCCATGCATACCGGTTTGGTGAATTTTGTAATGCATGTTATGGCCAAACGTTTTTATGAACCCGATGTAATTGAACAGGCTATAGTTGCTGCTGAAGCTGAAATGTTACGGAATGGCATTGTTGCAGTAGGTGATATTTGTAATACCAACCATACGTTGGCACAGAAACAACAAGCTGCTTTTCGGTATTATAATTTTATTGAAACCAGTGGCTGGTTACCGGCTATTGCCGATAAACGTTTTAAACAGACTCAGGAATTATGGCAACAATTTCCCGGCCCCAAAAGCATAGTGCCACATGCGCCCTATTCTGTTTCCACTGCATTATGGCAAAAAATGGCGCCACATTTTTCAGGAAATGTGATAACCATGCATAATCAGGAAACGCCTGCTGAAGAAGCTTTATTTAAGCAGGGTAAGGGCGGTTTTTTGCAGATGTATGCACAAATGCAAACTGATAACAGCTT
>JAKAKY010000173.1 GCA_021824365.1 Bacteroidota bacterium
AAAGTAGATGCCATAGCCGTGTTGCGTTGTTTGGGTGTAAAAGCATCGCAGGCATTTGCTGTTTTTCTCATCCAAATTATGGGTATTGGATTAGTGGGTGCTATGTTGGGTGCAGTTTTGGGTATTGGTATACAACAATTACTACCCTTTGTATTCAGCGATTTTTTACCGGTGCATATTTCCACTTCCATCTCATGGGTTGCTGTAGGGCAGGGCATATGCATTGGGTTAATCATTGCCATTTTATTTGCATTGTTACCATTACTTTCTATCCGAAATATTTCACCCCTTCGGGCCATACGTGCAGCTTATGAAACTACACCACGTGCTATTTATTTTTCAGCCTGGTGGGTTTATGTATTGATTGCTTTATTTGTTTATGGTTTTGCTTATCTACAAATACAAGAAGGGAAACAAGCCTTGCAATTTACCATTGGTATTGCTATTGCCTTATTGGTATTAACAGCCATTGCCCGATTACTGATGTGGATGATTAAGCGGTTTTTCCCTTCCTCACGTGGCTACATCGTTCGTCAGGCATTAGCCAATTTATACAGGCCCAATAATCAAACTAGTTTATTAATGGTGAGTATTGGGTTAGGCACTTCCTTTATCAGTATTTTATTTTTTATGCAGGATGTGTTGATGCAGCGGCTCAACCTTTCCGCTGCTGCCAATCAGCCCAATATTGTTTTGTTTGATATTCAAAGTAGCCAGAAGCATGGCGTAGATAGTATTGCCCATGCTTATCATTTACCGGTGGGCAATTTAGTACCCATAGTGAATATGCGGTTAGCCGCATGGAATAACATACAAGCAACAGCCGCTTTAACGGATACAGCACGAAAATTACCACGTGGATTATTTAGAAGAGAATACCGGGTTACTTATCGTGATTCATTAACGGCATCTGAAAAAATAGTAGCCGGTATATGGAGAGGTGAATATAACGGTAAAGGATTGCCGTATATATCTATGGAAACCAATTATGCCAAAAGAAATCAGGTGCGAATAGGCGATACGCTAACTTTTAATGTACAGGGTGCAAACATGTATGCCATAGTAGGTAGCCTCAGACAGGTAAATTGGGGGGGTATGCAAACCAATTTTTTAGTGGTATTCCCCAAAGGTGTTTTAGAAGCAGCTCCACAATTTTGGGTATTATTAACCAAAGTGCCCAATCAGCAGGTATCTGCCCGGTTTCAACAATCGGTGGTACAACAATTCCCCAATGTATCTATCATTGATTTAGCCCTGGTGTTACAAATACTCAATGATATTATCAGTAAAATTGGTTTTGTAATCCGTTTTATGGCCGGTTTAAGTATTTGCACCGGTATAGTGGTATTTATAGCCTCTGTATATATGAGTAAATACCAGCGTATCCGTGAAACCGTATTGTTACGCACCTTGGGTGCCAGCCGCAAACAAATATTTGCCATTACCGTTTTAGAATATCTGTTTTTAGGATTACTGGCAGCCATTACCGGCATACTGTTAGGTTTAACAGCCGGTTGGGCATTGGCAAAATACACGTTTGAAACGAGTTTTCATCCGCAACTCATACCCATTATTTTACTGATTGGTTTTGTATGTGTATTAACCGTAAGTATTGGTTTAATCAATAGCCGGGGTATCGTAAAGCGCTCTCCGTTAGAAGTGCTGAGGAGTGAGGGGTGAGGGATTTAAATGTTTACTTTCAAATATTAACTTGCATAGAATGATAGCTGCTTTGATGTCGGTAAAGGAGTTAGGGATGTCCTTGTATAAAATTTGCTAAATATTTGCAGATATAGATATATATTTGAAAAGTAAATCTGCTTTCCAAAGCAGTGTGACTTATCATTCACCGGGCCGTACGTTTGCAGATTTACATGTTTGTAATTGGTAATAGCACATTTATATCGAATCCTTGGCTTTGAGATAAATGAACAGTTTCATGCTGCTAAATTACGGCAGGATTGGGGCAATGAAAAGGGGAATGCGTATCTATTATTTTCAAAGACTATTTCTCGTAATTCCTCATACACATATTTTTCTTGCAGGTAACGGATGCCGTTAATTTGGTATAGTAAAAAATTTAGGCGGTTAATTATTGTACTACATAGTGGCCGATAGTACTTTGCAAACCAACTTGTTTGCCACCAACCAATCCACCAACAAAGCATTAATGGTAACGTAGGATAATATTAATGCTTCTATGAAACCGGATATGGTAGTAATGGCCCTTACCGGCAGTAACTAACATTGGAAAATGCGCCAGAAACTACGAAGCGCAAAATTTACTACGAAATGGGATGAATTGAAGGTGATGGGGTAAAAAAATAGTTTATAAATATTATTTGTAACTTTTTTTCTTTATAGTTTCTCGAGAGTTTTTTATTAACCAAATTACAAATTTATGAAATGATTTTGTGTCGAATTCAACAATGTAATTTTTATTATTATAATCTTGCTGAAATATAATTTTATTATTTTCGTATTTAATATTTTTAAAATTATTTTCCGAGTTGTGAGCAAGACTATTTCTAATCACCCTTGACACACTTTCTGTTTCTATATCTTTAACGATATTATTTTCAGTATATTTTATTTTTATTTCTTTGTCTATCTGAATATTTTTATCACTAAATGATTCAGTTCTTAAAAAAAAATTATTGGAGTTAAAAAAATTAATGTGGTTGGAATTGAAGCAAAAATGTGTAGATTTTCTATATCATTATATTAAAATAATTTTTATATTTAAAAAATTTATTTACACTACTTACAGTAGTTAAATCTTTTTTAGAGAACATTTCATCTATATAATCTAAAAACTGCAGGTTAATAGAAGAATATATTATTGTTCGTTTCAATAAGTCATTCATATTTTTATAATTTTTTTAGTCATGCTTTTGTTTATCCAAAAGTTCAATAATCTTAATCAACTCATCTGAATGTTTAAATATATCATCTAAAGAATTGATAAGATATTTCACCTCTTTCTTTTGTTCATTTAAAACAGCAATATATTTTTTGGAACCATTAAAGTATAGCCTACAAATGGTTTTTCTATTATTATCATCCAAAAGAATGGAAAAATAAGTTTGTGCATCTCTATAATTAATTCTTGAAGGTGATACAATCTGACGAAGTATTGATTTTACAATCATATAACCTTCCAGCTCTTCTTCAGTGGTAACAACTTTTATTTCATCTTCTTTGGCTAATTCAGCATCAATAGCCTCTTGTTCTTTTGTTGCTTCATCCTCCTTAGTTAAGGCTGTTTTCAATCTCTCTGTAATTAAATCACTAATATGCTGCTGTATAGATTTTTTGGTTAATATAGTGAATTGTTCTAAAACTTTTGCTGTTATGCTACTTGGATAAACTTGTTTGGCAAAATGTTTTACAAAATCAGAAGTTGGGTTATTTAATTCTTGTTGAAATATTATTTTAATTTCGTTAGTATACTTTAATTCACTGGCAGTATTAACAATACTTTCTGCATCAAAAACAGATTTATGAAACTTTTTTAATTCTTCAATTTGGTTGTCTTTTATTTCAGTAATATTAAACTCCAAAAATGGCTTATCATCCATTTTATTGGGTTCTACTAAATCAGAATAAAATCTGTAAATAATACCATTTGTGAGTAAACCAAATTTTGCTTTTGACACATGAAAATATCTTAACAATTGGCCATCATGCAGATTTAGGTTCTGTTGCCAGTGTTTACATTCCACCAAAATTGTTGCATTACCTTCTTTAAAAATTGCATAATCAATTTTTTCACCTTTTTTTGTACCGATATCAGTAACATATTCCGGCACAACTTCTAATGGGTTAAATACATCGTAACCTAAACTTTGTAAAAAAGGCATAATAAAGGCGTTTTTTGTTGCCTCTTCTGTTTGAATTTGGTCTTTAAGTTTTGTTACTCTTTCGCCAATTTGTTTTATTTGGTCTTTGAAGTCCATTTTATTGAAATTAATGTGTTAAATTACTTTTACATTCTTAATCTGAAAGCTAATATAATACATTTTGTAAATAGTTTACGAATGAAAAAATCCCGAGTAGAGACCCGGAAAAAGATTACTGATGATAACTTTTTCACTATTTTGAAATTTTTTTTTCAAAACCGGGTATAATAAAAGTGTTAGTATTCCTACCACTAACGGATAGCCATAAACAATGTATAAAATTTTGCCAGCCGGCAATGCCCGTATAACCAGGCACATGGAACCATCCCCATATATATCCCGGAAAAGCGCCCACCAATCAAATTTCCGTTGTTTTAGGTGAAGTTGAATTTGGCAGTGCCAGTGTGGTGTCATATTTTTCGTTGAATCAGTACAGGGAACTGAATACTTTATACATTCTTTGCAATGTGCATTGGGTAAAGAAAAAGCAACGCCTGATCCATACAATTTTTTACACCAAGTATCGGGCACAAGCCCGAACACAAGGCGCTTTTACGTTCATAAATAAAACCTGTTATAAATGCAATTGCGCCAGGAGAAATTATGATGAAGTTGCCTGTCTGCTTGTATTGCACAGCACATGCCGAAGCGGTATTATTAAAAGCAGGGCTATCACACCAACCGGGTTCATTTTTTTACCCAGCGAAGAAGATAATTTTTTCTTTTTTGAAAAGCCGGACCGGTCGGGTATAAGCGCCGTGGTTGCCAGGTGACAAATGTTGCGCCATACGCCGGTAGCTACTACCAGTAAAGCCGGGGCCACAGGGATAAGTATATTCCAGAACAATGTAACACCTGCAGATGGCAAAAACAGCCTGCTTAGCAAAAGCCCGGCACCAACAAACCAAAACAAAGTCTGAATGACTTTCAGGTAAAACAGGGCAGAGGAGGAGCGGTTAGCATCAGAAGTAAACAATACCATTGCGGTTTTTTTTAGAATAGCAGGGTTTATAAAATATCTGAAACAAAAAAACCAAAACATGATTATACTCAAACGTTCACCTGATGTATATCATAAATAAATCAATTCTTTTTTCGTTTGGATAATACTGGCAATTTCTTTCCTGTAATCCTGATAAAAGCATCGCCATTTTTTATTTCATCTGCTAAAATTTGAATGGTTTTTTTTTCAAACAAATTCATTAATTGCTGCTTTATTGGTTTGTATTCATTATGCATGGGGCATGGGTTTACTTCAGAACAGAGTTTTAAACCGAGTACACAATTTTTAAAAAAATCATCTTCACCCATTACCTCCATAATAACACGTACCGGCAATTTCTTTGCCCTGTCGGTTATATAAAAACCACCATTGGGGCCACGGGCAGAACTTATAACCCTGTTGTCTTTAGTAAGCGCCTGTAATATTTTAGCAGTAAATGATTGTGGTGAATCTATCGCTTTTGCAATCTCTTCAATACCAATTTTTTTTTCTTCTGAACTTTTTTGTGCTATATAAATAGTTGCCCTTAAAGCATATTCCGTTGTTTTAGAAAACATAAATATTATTTTGAAAAGTAAACTACCATTTTTTTTACAAAAATCAGTATTGAATATAAGTATTATCTAGGAAGCTGCTTAAAAATAGAAATTGAAACCACCATTATTTTTTTCTTGCCACGAATGGCACAAATCAACACGAATTATTCGTGCCTATTGATTTTATTCGTGGTAAAAGTGGCAATTTAGATTTGCATAGCAAATTCCCAAAATCATTTTTAAACAGCTTCTAATATCCATTCTGCATACGAATCTTTTGTTTCATATAATTTTAATTGAACCAGTTTTAATTCGCGGGGCAGCTTTTCATTTAGAATTTGTTTTATATACAGCAATATGTTTTCTGCAGTAGGTTCTGCTTCCCAGGCAACAAGGTTTTCCAGTGATGAAAATGAAGGATTCTCCATCAAAAAATTACGGGATAAAATCATTTTATGATCGAAATATTCAATAACAGCAGTATTCACCAGTTTTTTTATTTCCTTAAAATCTATCACAAAGCCCGGAGCAGGTATATAATTTTTGTAATTATGAACTGATGAAACAGTTACCTGCAATTCATAAGAATGCCCATGAATATTTTTGCAGGCTCCGGGGTATCCATAAATGGCATGTGCCATTTCAAAGTAAAAAATCTTAGTTAATCTCAGCATAATTTTTATGTAGTATTATTAGTGTAAAGCCCAAATCTAACGGGAATTTTTTTTCAAAAAA
>JAKAKY010000012.1 GCA_021824365.1 Bacteroidota bacterium
TACAGCCGCTTCTGTGCTGCAGGTTTTCCTGAAATACAGTCACGTATCAGTTGTTGCTCATTTTCATCCTGATCAACTTTTATCAAAGCGCCAATATAGTTTTTATATATAGATACCATTCTGCGGGAAAAGGTTGGGTTAAAAAAAGTTATTCCAAAAAATGGAATAACTTTTTTGTTTCAAGAGGAATTGAATTCTACGCTTTTACTGCCTTGATGAAATTACCTGCAGTATCAAAAATCAAATCCTGACCATTTACTTCGGCTTCATAATGTATTGTACCATCGGCTAAAGTAATTTTTGAAGCTTCTTTTATTTTTACGCCAGGATGATTTTTTTGAATGTATTGATGAACTGCAGCAGGCAATTCAGCTATTTTAATAGCTACCTCTGTTTCGGTTAAAGTACCATTGGCATCAAATAAAGCACTCATTTCTTTACCATTTTGGTGAAAACCGGCTTCATATTTGGCATCCTCTTTTTCCCATTTGACGTTTACACCGGGAAAATGTTTGGCAAATGCAGCTTTTACTGCAGCAGGTACTTGTGCTTCTTTTAATTTTTGTGCGGTAACTGTTCCGGCTAATAATACAATACCGGCTAATAAACACATTAACTTTTTCATACTGGTAAATTTTTATTGATAAATAAATTTGATAAGGCAAAGCTGTTACCAAAATATGAAGGAAAACTGAAGACTGGAAAATCAATTTGTTAAAAAAAATCAAAAAGGCAATCTAAAATTATTAACTAATCCAACGGCATATCCAATGTTACAACAATCTTTAAAGGAATTCCGGAATTCTACTACAAAACGGGTAATTTTTGCTACCGTCAATGCATTTACCGTTGTAAACGATATTCAGAGCGCTATCACCCAAAAATCCAAATGCTGGCAAAACCACTACTTATGCTAACTTAGGCGGCACTTATAATTTTTGGGGTTACTTTAATTATGGATCTCCGCTCAGCAAACCTAAGTCTAACTTAAATTTTGCTACTAACATCAACTATAACCAAAGCCAAACATTGGTAAATAACGTTAGTAGCTTTACGTACAATACTACTTTAGGAAAAATCATTAAATGGACCACCAACCTGAAAAAGATATTCGACATGAACTTTAGCTCAACCGCTATTTATAATATTGCACGCTATACCTTGCAAGCCAATCAGAATGCCAATTTTTATACGGAAACCCTTTCTGCCGAAATTACCTGGTACAGCAAATCGGACTGCATCGGGGCTTCTGATTTTGATTATATGTACAATGGCAACCGGGCGGCAGGTTATAATACCAGTGTGCCCTTATGCTCGCCCAGCGTAGCCAAACAGGTATTTAAAAACAAAGCCGGAGAGTTCCGCTTATCCATCTTCAATTTACTCAATCAAAAACCAATGTTACCCGCAACATTACCGCCAATACCATTCAGAATATATGTAACAATGTATTAATACAATATTTAATATTAACCTTTACTCATAGCCTGCGCAATTTTGCCGGTCAACAATAAAGAATGCCCGGTATGTTTCAGGGCATGTTCAGAGGTATGGGGCCGGAAGGCTTTGGCGGCAGGATGCACAACTTCATAAACGAACCATAGTTAGTTTTAGGTGACGATAAAAACCTTAGCTGTAATGCCCTGCCATACTGCATTGTAGCCATACCGCTCTATTTTTGTGGCGGCTTTATTTTGCAATTGGCTATAAATTTTTGAATTAACGATAATTTTTTAAAGAAAAACGCATTTTATTTAGAAACTGTACTACTTTTACGGCCTCAAATTACCCTTGAACAAATTTATACCGAACAACATTGAAACAGAAGGCAACCCATATTCATCTTTTCGCAAACTGCTCCAATCAATTGGATCAGGTTTCTGCATTGGGTAACAGCAACTTCCGCTTTTTACTGCGACGACCTCGTATCTAATATTCTGACACCCGACTCTTTCCTGATTGGAATGGCCAAATAATGGCCTGTATTCTATTTTCAAACATCGCATATAAAATATTGAACCAGCAGTGGATAATCAACAAGAAATTATTGTACGTATTGCGCATCATTTAGATACGCACTATGCGTTACGCATTACTACCGAAATGGAGGCATCTGCAAAAGCCCGTGGTACCGGCATTGCCAAACGTTCTCCTGAATATGTAGCGGCAAAAATGTTAGAAGGCAAAGCCGTAATAGCCCTGACTGCGACCGGACAATGGGTAGGTTTCTGCTACATTGAAGAATGGAGCCATGGCAAATTTGTAGCCAACAGTGGTTTAATTGTAGCACCTGAATTTAGAAAAACCGGCGTAGCCAAGAAAATCAAACAACGCATATTCCAACTATCCCGCGAAAAATATCCGGAAGCCAAAATATTTGGCTTAACTACCGGCCTGGCTGTGATGAAAATTAACAGCGAGCTGGGTTACGAGCCCGTTACCTATAGTGAATTAACGGATGATGAAGAATTTTGGGCTGGTTGTAAAAGCTGTGTGAACTATGATATTTTGATGAGCAGGGAAAGAAAAAACTGTATGTGTACGGCCATGTTGTTTGATCCGAAAGACAAACATGAACCTAAAGAAACAACGGCCAATTTTGAAAAGAAACGTAAAGTGTATGAACGTTTGTTGCGTTTAAAACAAATCAGCTTTGGCAAAATTTTTAAACGCAAAGAAAATAATGGCAGCACTACCAAAAACAAAAGCCTGTTTCACGCCTTTTTACCATTTTAAACAACCGATGCTTTAAAATATTGTCAACATGAAAACCAAAAAAGTTGTATTAGGATTTAGTGGTGGTTTAGATACTACCTTTTGTGTAAAATACCTGAGTGAAGACAAAGGTTATGAAGTACATAGTATTATAGTAGATACCGGTGGGTTTACCGAAGCCGAATTAAAACGCATTGAAGCACATGCCTATAGCCTGGGTGTTAAAACGCATACTACGGTAAATGCGGTACAATCGTATTACGAGAAAATTATTAAATACCTGATTTTTGGTAATGTATTAAAAAATAATACCTATCCGTTAAGTGTGAGTGCCGAACGGTTGAGCCAGGCGCTGCATATTGCCAAACATGCCCAACAACTGCAAGCCGATGCCGTTGCCCATGGCAGTACCGGCGCCGGTAATGACCAGGTACGGTTTGATATGATTTTCCATATCATGATACCCGGTGTAGAAATTATCACCCCTATCCGCGATTTACAGCTTAGCCGTGAGGCTGAAATTGATTACCTGAAACAAAAACAGGTAAACATGAACTTTGAGAAAAGTATTTATTCCATCAACAAAGGCCTTTGGGGTACCAGTGTAGGCGGAAAAGAAACCCTGAGCAGCAAAGGCATGTTACCGGAATCGGCCTGGCCTACTCAGGTAACCAAAACACTGGAAGAGGAAGTGGAATTGGGCTTTGTACAAGGTGAACTATATTCAGTAAACGGTACCCAATTTGCGCACCCCACAGCAGCCATCAAATATTTACATAGCCTTGCTGCACCTTTTGGCATTGGCCGCGATATTCATGTGGGCGATACCATTATTGGTATTAAAGGCCGGGTGGGTTTTGAAGCTGCCGCACCTATGGTAATTTTAAAAGCACACCATGCTTTAGAAAAACATGTATTGACCAAGTGGCAATTAAACTGGAAAGACCAGTTGGCGGCATTTTATGGCAACTGGCTGCATGAAGGGCAGATATTAGACCCGGTGATGCGTGATATAGAAGCCTTCTTAACACGTAGCCAGCAACAGGTTACCGGAAAAGTATTTGTACAGTTAATGCCTTACCGCTTTCAAATTATCGGTATTGAATCGCCATACGATTTAATGAACAGTAAATTTGGCAAATACGGCGAAATGAATACCGGTTTTACCGGCGAAGATGTAAGAGGATTCAGCAAAATTTTTGGGAATCAGGTAGCTATCTTTCATAAAGTAAAAGAGCAGCAAGATGCAAAATAAAATTAAAGTGGGTATTATAGGCGGCGCAGGCTATACCGGTGGCGAATTAATAAGATTACTATTGCATCACCCTTTTGTTGCCATTCATTTTGTGCACAGTAACAGCCATGCCCAACAGAAAATTACTTCAGTACATACCGATCTGGAAGGTGATACGGATTTACATTTTACCAGTAAATTACTGCAGGATGCGGATGTCTGTTTTTTATGTGTAGGCCATGGTGCAGCCAAAAAGTTTTTAGAAGAAAATACCATTGATGCTTCCATCCGCATCATTGATTTATCACAGGATTTTCGCTTGCACCAACATGCGTCAATGGGCGAACGCCAGTTTATATATGGCTTACCTGAATTGAATAAAAAAGCCATTCAAGCGGCACGCAATATTGCTAATCCGGGTTGTTTTGCCAGCACTATTGAATTGGGTTTATTACCCTTAGCCAATGCAGGTATTTTGGGCGATGTGTTTACCACCGGCATTACCGGTTCAACCGGCGCCGGACAATCACCATCAGCAACTACCCATTTCAGTTGGCGTGCCAATAATATATCTGCCTACAAAACCCTGCAACACCAGCACATACATGAAATTGGCCAAACCTTAGAACAATTGCAGGGGAATGATGGTATTGCCATTCATTTTATACCCTGGCGGGGCGATTTTACACGAGGCATTTATGTTAGCTCGATGATAGATTGTGCCTTCCCTTTAAACGAATTAAAAGAAATGTATCAACTATATTACCGCAATGCAGCCTTTACCCATGTATCTGATACAATGATAGATTTAAAACAGGTAGTGAACACCAATAAATGCCTGATTCATTTAGAAAAACAAGGCAACAAATTAGTGGTACACAGTGCATTAGATAATTTATTGAAAGGTGCATCAGGCCAGGCGGTTCAAAACATGAATCTGCTATTTGGCTTTCCGGAAACAGCAGGTTTACAATTAAAAGCTACGGCATTTTAAAAAACAGCAAAACAGAATAGAAAAATAAAGCGCAGTACATTTAATTAATAAAAACAATTGCATTAAAAAAATTAAACAACTAAATCATGAAACTTTTTGAAGTGTACCCATTGTATGATATTGCCATTACTCGGGCAGCAGGGGCTTATGTGTGGGACGAACAGGGTGTACAATATTTAGATATGTATGGCGGCCATGCCGTTATTAGCATTGGCCACACCCATCCGCATTGGGTAAAAAGAATTGAAGATCAATTAGAAAAAATTGCATTTTATTCTAACTCTGTACAATTACCCATACAACAAGAGCTGGCCGATAAATTAGGTGCCATCATCGGCAAACCCGATTACCAATTATTTCTGTGTAACAGTGGTGCCGAAGCCAATGAAAATGCATTAAAATTAGCCTCTTTCCACACCGGAAAAAAAAAGATAGTGGCTTTTTCAAAATCGTTTCATGGACGCACCTCCCTTGCCGTAGCTGTAACCGATAATCCCGCTATTGTAGCACCGGTTAATGAAACAGATAATGTGGTATTTCTTCCTTTTAATGATGTAGGCGCTGTAGAAAACTATTTTGCAGCAAATGGGCAACAGGTAGCTGCCGTAATTGTAGAAGGCATACAGGGCGTGGGTGGCATCAATATTGCTTCAGAAGCTTTTTTACAAAGTATACGCACCCAATGTAACGAGCACAAGGCAGTTTTCATTGCCGATAGTGTACAATGTGGCTATGGCCGCAGTGGCCGCTTTTTTGCCCATGATTATGCTAATGTATCGGCCGATATTTATACCATGGCCAAAGGCATGGGTAACGGATTCCCCATTGGCGGCATTTTAATAGCACCGCATATACCTGCCAGGTATGGCATGCTGGGCACCACCTTTGGTGGTAATCCCTTAGCCTGTGCTGCAGCTTTAGGTGTATTAGAAGTAATGGAACAGGAGAACCTGATAGAAATGGCCAAACAGCGTGGCATGTATATCATGAACAAACTAAAAGATTTTCCGGAGTTAGAAAATGTTCGCGGCCGTGGATTGATGATTGGGTTTGATGTACCGGATTATTTAAAAGAATTACGTAAAAAGCTGATATTTGATTATAATATTTTTACCGGCGAGGCCAAACCCAACACCATTCGTTTATTGCCCTCATTGGCCTTAACCCGTAAACAGGCAGATGAATTTTTAGAAACCTTACGGGAAGCCATTGATGCAGTAAAAGCAGCATAGGACTTATTGGAAAAAACCGAACAATAATTTTCCCATCATACCCTTTTAACTACATTACATGAAACAGTTTATCCATGTACAAGATGTATTAACGCCGAAAATAAAGCATACCGGCACTGCTATCAACCAATTAGTAGAAGAAGCACTGGCCTATAAAGCCAATCCCTTAAAAGATAAACAGTTGGGTAGTAACCTGCGTTTGGGCATGTTGTTCTTAAACCCAAGTTTACGCACCCGCCTAAGTACACAGGTAGCAGCGGCAAATTTGGGCATGGAAAGTATTGTGTTTAATGTAGACAAAGAAGGATGGGCATTAGAGTTTGAAGAAGGTGCCATTATGAGTGGTAATACTGTAGAGCATATTAAAGATGCAGCGCCTATTTTGGGCAGCTATTTTGATGTATTGGCCATACGCACCTTTCCTTCCCTAAAAAACCGGGAAGATGACTATAGTGAATTATTCATCAATCAGTTTATAAAATATGCCGGAGTGCCGGTAATTAGTTTAGAAAGCGCTACCCTGCACCCACTACAATCGCTCAGCGATATTATTACCATACAGGAAGATTTATTACACAAAGGCCCTACCGATACCAAAAAACCAAAACTGGTACTAACCTGGGCACCCCATGTAAAACCTTTACCGCAATGTGTAGCCAACAGCTTTGCACAATGGGTAAATGCCTGGAGCGAAGCAGGTTTTGTGATAACACATCCGGAAGACTATGCATTAGATACCCAATTTACTATTGGTGCCACCATTACGCATAATCAAACAGAAGCATTAAAAGATGCAGATTATGTATATGTAAAAAACTGGAGTACCTACCACGACTATGGCAAAGTATATGAAAACGACCCTGCATGGATGCTTACCAATGAAAGATTAGCCCTTACCAATAACGCCAAAGTAATGCACTGCCTGCCGGTGAGAAGAAATGTGGAATTGAGTGATGAAATATTAGATGGCCCCAATAGCTTAGTGACTACCGAAGCAGGTAACCGGGTATGGGCTGCACAGGCAGTATTGGCAAATATTATCAAAACACTGAAACAAGGCTAATGGAAAAGGTAATTATTTTAAAAGCAGGCGGTAATATTATTGATGATGAACAGCAACTTACCGCTTTCCTGCAAGCATTTGCCGCAATAGCCGGAAAAAAAATACTGATTCATGGCGGTGGCAAATTAGCAACCCGCATGGCAGCACAATTAGCCCTGCCACAACAAATGGTGGATGGGCGCAGAATTACCGATGCAGAAACATTGAAAATTGTAACTATGGTATATGCCGGCTACATCAACAAGAATATAGTAGCACAATTACAGGCGTTTCAATGCAATGCCATTGGCCTAACCGGTGCCGATGGTAATATTATACAAGCCCACAAACGTATACACCCTACTATTGATTATGGTTTTGTGGGAGATGTAGAGGGTATTAACACCACATTATTACAACAATTACTCAACAATAATTGCAGCATTGTACTGGCACCGATTACCCACAATGGTTATGGGCAATTACTTAATACCAATGCCGATACCATTGCACAGGAGATAGCAGCTGCACTGGCACAAAATTATGGCGTATCTTTAATTTATTTGTTTGAGAAAGCAGGTGTATTGATAGATGTACACAATGACGCATCCGTTATCCCATCCATTACACCCCAACAATTTGCACAACTAAAAGCACAGGGAATTATTGCAGATGGCATGCTGCCTAAATTAGAGAATGCATTTACCGCATTACAAAAAGGGGTTCAGCGTGTCATTATTGGCAAAGCAAACGTATTACCCGAACTGTTGAGCGGTACTTCCGGTACCACCCTTACTATGGGAACATAAAAAAATTCTTTATGCAGGCAAACGAATCGGCAACAACGGTAACGCATTTGGCACAAGATGCCATTCGATTATTAAAAAAATTAATCGCTACCCCTTCCTTCAGTAAAGAGGAGGAAGAAACAGCAGAATTAATTCAAACATTCTTAGAAAGCAAAGGGGTAACCACCCATCAGTTTCTGAATAATATTTGGGCAAAAAACAAATATTTTAATCCCGATAAACCCACTATCCTGTTAAACTCGCACCACGATACCGTAAAACCCAACAAAGCCTATACCCTGCCGCCGTTTGAACCAATTGAAAAGGAGGGTAAATTATACGGCTTAGGCAGTAATGATGCCGGCGGTTGCTTAGTATCTTTAATAGCCGTTTTTTTACATTTTTACCAACAGGAAAACTTAGCGTATAACCTCATTATAGCCGCAACAGCAGAAGAGGAAATTTCCGGCAGCAATGGTGTTGAAATATTATTGCCCCGCTTACCAAAAATAGATTGTGGCATTGTTGGTGAGCCAACTTTAATGCACATGGCATTAGCTGAAAAAGGCTTATTGGTAATTGATTGCACCGCACAAGGCAAACCCGGCCATGCCGCCAGAGAAGAAGGCAATAATGCCATACTCAAAGCCATGAAAGATATAGAATGGTTTACACAATACCGTTTTGAAAAAGTAAGCGATTTATTAGGGCCTGTAAAAATGAGTGTAACCGTTATTCAAACCGATAATAAGCAACACAATGTAGTGCCGGCACAATGCCAGTTTGTAGTGGATATACGAGTGAATGAATTGTATACTTTTGAGGAAATACTGGCCGTAATTCAACAAAACATACAAAGCCAGTTTCAGCCCAGAAGTTGCCGTTTACGCTCAACATCTATTGCAACAGAGCATCCGCTGATACAGGCAGGACTTAGCTTAGGCCGAACGGGTTATGGCTCGCCCACTACCAGCGATAAAGCCTTAATGCCCTTCCCTACTTTAAAAATGGGACCGGGCGATAGCGCCAGAAGCCATAGTGCAGATGAATTTATTTATACGGATGAGATTACTAACGGTATTGCATTATACATTGAACTATTGAATAAAGTATTGCTACCTGTTTCCTAAACTAAGCAGCCGGCAAAATAAGAAAAACTGATTTATTTTTTAACCACGTATACACAACAACATGAAACTCTGGCAAAAAGATAGCGGTGCATTACAGGCAGTAGAACAGTTTACTGTAGGCAATGACCGCGCGATGGATATGTACTTAGCGCCCTTTGATGTATTGGGTTCAATGGCGCACATTACCATGCTGGCAACCGTGGGATTATTGGAAGCATCAGAAGCCCAGTTATTGAAAAAAGAACTGTTTCATATTTATACCAACATAGAAGCAGGCCAATTCAAGTTGGCAGATGATGTGGAAGACATTCATTCGCAAATAGAAATACTACTCACCCAGGCTTTGGGAGAAGTAGGTAAAAAAATACACAGTGCCCGTAGCAGAAACGATCAGGTTTTAGTAGATATCAAATTGTTTTTACGCCACGAAATTAACAACACCGTAAAGGCTGTACAACAATTCTTTTTCCTACTGCAACAACAAAGCGAAAAATATAAAAACCATTTCCTGCCCGGTTATACGCATTTGCAATTGGCTATGCCCTCATCATTCGGTTTATGGTTTGGCGCTTATGCTGAAAGTTTGGTGGATGATTGTATTACGCTTCAATCAGCTTACAAAGTGGTCAATAAAAATCCGTTAGGCAGTGCAGCAGGTTTTGGTTCCTCCTTCCCTATTAACCGCACATTGACCACCAATTTATTAGGTTTTGATGATTTGAATTACAATGTAGTGTATGCACAAATGGGTAGGGGTAAGGCAGAGCGCATTACCGCACAGGCATTAGCCAATGTAGCCGATACCTTAGCCCGTTTAAGTATGGACATGTGCCTGTACCTGAACCAGAATTTCGATTTTGTATCCTTCCCGGCTGAGTTAACAACCGGCAGCAGCATTATGCCGCATAAAAAAAATCCCGATGTTTTTGAACTCATCCGTTCACACTGTAACCGCATCAAAGCCTTACCGAATGAAATGATGATGCAAACTACTAATCTGCCATCGGGCTATCACCGCGACTTACAATTATTAAAAGAACATTTGTTTCCTGCCTTTACCATGATACATCAATGCCTGCAAATGGCTACACTGATGTTAGAAAACATACACATTAAGGAGAACATCATTGCCGATGAAAAATACCGCTACCTGTTTAGTGTGGAAGAAGTGAATAAATTAGTATTACAAGGCGTACCCTTTCGCGAAGCCTATCAACAAATTGGGCGGCTAATTGAAGCAGGGCAATTTACTTACAGTACCCAATTAAATCACACCCATGAAGGCAGTATGGGTAATTTGTGTAATCCACAAATACATCAACAAATGGATGCCGTAATGAACGGTTTTGGTTTTGAAAAAGCAGCACAGGCTATTCAACAACTGCTAAGCAATGCCAAAGGATGAGGAGAGCAATCTGTTAAAACCACTGATTTAGCAGTACAAAAAAACAGGAACCTGTATTTCCATTCAAATTTGTTGCTTATCATTGCCAACAAAATAAAAATGGTGCTATTCAAACAACCCATCAAAACTATATCGGTTGTATTTTTTCAAATCAATCTATTAAACTAAGTATATGACAAAATTATTCCTTCCTTTTACCATTCTTTTGTGCGGAACACTGGTACAAGCACAAACCAAAAAACCCATACCTGCACACAGGGCAACACACTCCAACACCTCCAACAAATTGGTTTTAAAAACAGAAAAAGATTCCGCCAGTTATGCATTGGGTATTAGTGTAGGACAATCGTTAGAAGCGCAAAACCTCTCTAACATCAATACTGAATTGTTTGTAAAAGGCTTAAAAGAAGTAACCGAAAAGAAAAAACTGCAGTTAACCGATGCACAGGTAATGAATATTATTACCGCTTACGCTGCTAAAATGCAGGAACAAAAAACACAGGCTAATATTGCAGCAGGCAAAAAATTTTTGGAAGCCAATGGCAAGCGCTCGGGTGTGGTAACCCTGCCCGATGGTTTAGAATACGAAATACTCAAAGCCGGTACCGATACCATTAAACCCACCTTAGCCGATAAAGTTACCTGTCATTACCACGGTACCCTTATTGACGGTACTGTGTTTGATAGTTCTGTTGACAGAGGCGAGCCGGCTACCTTTCCATTAAATGGCGTAATAAAGGGTTGGCAGGAAGCCCTGCAATTAATGACCATAGGCAGCAAATGGAAAATTTATCTTCCCTCTGAATTGGCTTATGGCAATAAAGGAGCGGGTGATAAAATTGGGCCCGGTGCTACTTTGGTGTTTACGGTAGAACTGCTGGGTGTGCAACATTAGTGTACATTATCCTTCAAAAATTGTATAAAAGTTTGCTTACACCTCCTTATTAAAGGGGGTGTTTATTGCTATGCCGCACATTATCATCAAGATTTATTACTTTCGTAGGGTATGGATCAATTGTACACCTTTATTTGGCTGGTTATAACATTACTATTCATCGGCTTTTTTGCCGGTTATGAAATAGCTTTTTTGAGTGCCAACCGCTTAAGCATTGAATTAAAGAAAAAACAAGGCCGCAACGGCGGCATTATTGTTGGGAAATTTTTAGAAAAACCTACCCAATTTATAGGTACCTGTTTAATAGGCGTGAATGTTTTCTTAGTAGCCTATGGTTTGCTGTTCGATGAGTTGCTCAACTCCAGTATCTGGAACTTCTTTAAGCGCTTTTTCGATATTGAAAACAGCTACCTGAAATTAGTTTTTAACACACTGCTCTCTACCCTTGTTGTATTAATTTTTGGCGAATTCATTCCCAAAGCTGTCTTTCGTGCCAGAAATGATAGTTTATTGATTGTTTTTGCGCCGCTGGCCAAATTCTTCCACAATATATTTCAACCTTTAGCCGCATTTTTTGTAGGAATTTCGCAATGGATTCTGAAATACATTTTTAATGTGCCTGTAAAAGATAAAAACGAGGTTTTCAGTAAAGTAGATTTAGAACATTTATACCAACAGAATAAAGATACCGATGAAGAAAATGCAGAAGTAAATAGTGAGTTGTTTGAAAACGCATTGAGCTTACCCATGGTGAAAATACGCCAGTGCTTAGTACCCCGAACCGAAATTGAAGCTGTAGAAATTACAGCCACGTTAGAAGATGTACGCGAACACTATATACATACCAAACTGAGCAAGCTGATTGTGTATGAAGATACCATCGACAATATTTTGGGGTATATTCATCAATTAGACCTGTTTAAAAAACCCGCAGCCATTAAAAATATTTTATTGCCTATACCGGCCGTTCCCGAAACCATGAGCGCCACCGATTTAATCAATAAATTCACCAAAGAGCGCAAAACCATTGCATGGGTGGTTGATGAGTTTGGCGGTACAGCGGGTATTGTTACTTTAGAAGATTTATTGGAAGAAATTTTTGGGGAAATAAAAGATGAATACGACACCGAAGATTTGGTGGAAAAACAAATAGCCGAAAAAGAATTTTTGTTCAGTGGCCGGTTGGAATTAGATTATCTGAATGAAAAATACCATTTAGCATTTAATGATGAAGAATCAGAAACCCTGAGTGGTTTTATCATCAACCAACATACCACCATACCCAAGCCCAAAGAAAAAATTATAATTGGCCCTTACCAGTTTGACATATTGAATGTGAGTGAAACCCGTATTGATATGGTAAAATTAAAAATATTGGAATAACCCAAACCTTAGTGGCAAAGTGGTTGCAGGGTTTATTTTGTTAAATACATATTTTTCGTTTTTTACTACCTGCATCCCATTAACTTTGTGCCCTAATTGAATGTTGCGAGATCAATGGCAAATTTTCGTAAAAAAAATGGAACCGCCGAAACCGCCGAGATGACCTTTATTGATCATCTGGATGCTTTAAGGATGCACATCATCCGCAGTGTTTTGGTGATATTTATTACCAGTATTGTTATTTTTATTTACCGAAACTGGGTATTTGATAATATTATTACCGGCCCCATCAACCCAAATTTTATTACCTATCGTGCTTTGTACAAAATAAGCCATTGGTTGGGCATGGGCGATGGTTTAACCCTGCCACCCGTACAGGTAAATATGCAAACTACCAGCTTTGGCGGCCAGTTTTTGGGTAGTATTACCCTTGCATTTACCATGGGTGCAATTGTATCGGCCCCTTATGTATTCTGGGAATTGTGGCGTTTCATTAAACCGGCCCTTACAACCAAAGAACTCAAGAATACACAATTTGCCATATTCTGGGTATCCTTTTTCTTTTTTCTGGGTGCTGCATTTGGCTTCTTTTTATTAGGCCCTTACACCTTCAACTTCTTAGCCAATTTTAAATTAGGTACGCTTTCTATGTTAGAAACCCGGCCTACACTCACCGACTATTTAGAGAATTTAACCAATATTATTCTGGGTTGCGGACTGGCATTTGAGTTGCCTGTAGTAACCTTTGTACTCACCCGTATTGGTTTATTAACGCCCATGTTCATGCGCCGCAGCCGGCGTTATGCCATTGTTGTTTTGCTCACCATTGCCGCATTCATTACGCCCAGTCCCGATTGGATGAGTATGATGATTGTGTTTGTACCCTTAATGTCGCTGTATGAATTGAGTATTCTGGTGGCCGCTAAAGTGTATAAAGATGAGCAAAAAAAAGAGAAAGAAGA
Source organism: Bacteroidota bacterium (assembly GCA_021824365.1). GTDB lineage: Bacteria > Bacteroidota > Bacteroidia > Chitinophagales > Chitinophagaceae > Hydrotalea. The sequence continues at coordinate 13,781 of JAKAKY010000012.1, forward strand.
ATGGGGTTAATGCTTTTACATAACCACTAGTGTAATTCTTTTTCCAATACTTACAACAGCTTCGTATTTTCGGAACCCATTTTAGAAAATGGCCGGTGTGCCACAATATGCACTACTTTCATTTTTTAAAAAATGGATTATTGTTTTACTTAAACCAATGCACATGATGAAGAAAATGTTACTCTTTATTGCGCTGTTTGCCACCTGGCAGTTACAGGCACAAACCGGTGAGGATGCTGCACAAAAATTTGCACAACTCATTAACCCCACTGCTTTAAAAGAAAAATTAACCATTTTAGCCGGCGATGAAATGGAAGGCCGCGAAACCACTACCCCCGGCCAAAAGAAAGCTGCTGCTTACATTGAATCTGAATTTAAAAAATTTGGATTAAAGCCCGGCAATGGCAACAGCTATCAGCAATACTACCCCGTTTATCAGGATAAATTAACTGATGAACAGTTTCGCATTAATGGCGTAAACTATGCATGGGATAAGGATTACAACTTTTCCATCAATGCATTGCAAAACGGGCAGTTGAATTACCAAAACACCGTTTTTGCCGGATATGGTATTGTAGATGAAAAAGCCAATATTAACCAATACAAAGGTTTGGATGTAGCCGGTAAATTAGTGATTGTATTAGAAGGCGGGCCTAAAAATTTAATGGAAAAAATCAACGCCCCCAACAATCGTTTTAGCCCGTTTGGAATGTATGCCAAACTAATGGCCGCCCGCCGTTTAGGTGCAGCGGGTATTTTATTAGTATCTAATGAATACCCGAGAGAAAAACCGGTTTCTAAAATGGGCAATATGTACTTAAAACCCAATGAAGGCAAACCTTTTATCAATGCCACTATTTCTACGGCAATGGCTTCTGCGTTATTGGGCAGAACCGCACCACTCAGTTGGAAGCAGTTAGCAGAGGTTAATCCGGGTATTTATCATGCCAATGTGCAAATTGCCCTACACAAAAAAACCAATGAACTGCAAAGCAGTAATGTAATTGCTATTTTACCGGGAACCGATAAAAAAGAGGAGTATGTATTTTTAACCGCACACTACGACCACTTAGGCAAGCATGATGGTAAAATTTATTATGGTGCCGATGATGATGGTTCAGGCACTACTGCCGTATTACAAATGGCAGAAGCTTTTAGTGCTGCTGCCAAAAAAGGCTATAAACCACGCCGCACCATTGTATTCATGACGGTTAGTGGTGAAGAAAAAGGTTTATGGGGTAGTGAATACTATTCAGAGCATCCCATCTTCCCATTAGACAAAACTTCTGCTGATTTGAATACAGATATGATTGGCCGTTTAGATACAGAGCGCAAAACAGCCGATTCATTAAACTATGTATACGTTATTGGTCACGATAAACTAAGCAGCGAATTACCCATTATTAATGAAGCCGCCAATAAAAAATATGTGGGTTTAAATTTAGATTATAAGTATGATGATCCGCAGGACCCTAATCGTATTTACTACCGTAGCGACCATTATAATTTTGCCAAAAAAGGGGTACCTATTTTATTCTTTTATGATGGTATGTTGTTAGCCGATTACCACAAGCCAACCGATACAGTGGATAAAATTAATTTTGAGCTAATGAGTAAAAGAGCACAAATGATATTTTATACTGCCTGGGAAATGGCCAATCGCGACAATATGTTGTTACGCGATAAACCATTGAATATGCCCAATGCCCGTTAATTACTTTCATAACATTATATTCAGCAAGAGGCTGTCTCATAAGTAGGCATCCTCTTTTATTATTTTTAGTTTTTCAGAGTGGTTTATGCACAATTGAACTGAATAACTTTTGCTGGCTGTTGATGCAATGTTGCTGGTTGTTTTTTTGTCTTATTCTTATGGCAAAATTATCCCGTTTGGTTAGCCCTGTATTTAAGGACTATCTTCAAAATCAAAACATACTGTTACCCCCGAGTTTAGAAGAGTTAATTGCAGCCTATCATCCTGTACGTGTAGTAAATGATGTGATTAATAAAATCAATCTTGAACCTATACTGTCAGCCTATGCAGGTGGCGGCTGCAGCAGTTATCATCCCCTGATGTTGTTAAAAGTAATCGTGTATGGTTATATGACCAATGTATACAGCAGCCGTAAATTAGAAGAAGCCACCAAAAGCAATATTTACTTTATGTGGCTGGCAGCGATGAATACACCCGACCATAATACCATCAATACCTTCAGAAGTGTAAAACTGCAAGAGCCATTAAAAGACATATTTACGCAGGTAGTAGAGCTGCTGGCAGCCGAGGGATTATTAAGCATCAAAGAAATTTATACCGATGGCACCAAGATAGAAGCCAATGCCAACCGCTACACCTTTGTGTGGGGCAATGCCATAAAAACCAATAAAGAAAAGATGGCAAAACAATTAGAAACTATGTGGCAATATGCCCAAAGCATTGCAGATAAAGCATTGCAAGATACCACACCCACAGACTTTACAGCCATTGATAAAGAAAAAGTAAAAGCAGTAGTAGCTAAAATAGATGCTGCTATTAAAGACAGACCGGTAAACAAACCCTTTAAACAAAAACTGAATTATGTAAAAAAAAATTATGAAAACAATTTAGATAAATACGAACAGCAAGAAGCCATTATAGGAGATAACAGAAACAGTTATAGCAAAACAGACCCCGATGCCACGTTTATGAGAATGAAGGAAGACCACATGAAAAACGGGCAATTAAAACCAGCCTTTAACGTGCAGGCATCCACCAACAATCAGTTTGTGGTAAACTACACGGTACACCAAAATACCACAGACACCAATACCTTAATAGAGCATATAGAAGATTACAAACAAAGTTACCAGGCAGCACCAGAGGCAGCCACAGCAGATGCAGGGTATGGCAGTGAAGAAAACTATGAATATTTAAAAGAAAATAAAATAGCAGCTTATGTAAAGTATAGCCAGTTTGACAGAGAGCAAAACGAAACCATACAAAGCAAAAAACCATTTACGGCAGACAAATTATTTTACAATGAAAAACAAGATTATTATGTATGCCCAATGGGTCAAAAGATGCACAACACCGGCACACATACACAAACTACCAGCACAGGTTTTAAACAAACCATTACCAATTACCAGGCAAAAAATTGCAACCATTGCCCCTTAAATGGAGTATGCCACAAATCAAAAGGCAACAGGATTATCAGTATCAATTACAATCTCAATAAACATAAACAACAAGCAAAAGAAAATCTGCAGTCAGAACAAGGTATAGCGTATCGCAAAAAGCGATGTTATGACACAGAGCCGCTGTGGGGCAATATTAAACACAATCACCACTTTAAACGATTTATGCTTCGGGGAACAAAAAAAGTTACCGTAGAAGTGGGGTTATTATCCTTAGCACAAAACCTACGCAAAAAAGCAGCCATACAAACAAAAAATGCAGCTTAAAAGCTGCAACACATCTTTTTTAAACACCCAGCCGCCAGTGTGTTCTATACAAAAGCTAAATTTTTAGCAATATACAGCGCACCATAAAAAATAAGGCTGCCTTAAAATTTTGTTTTAAGACAGCCTCTCTTTTTTTATGACAGAAACCTCGATTTTGGTTTTATACCTGATAATCTTCTATTTTTGCTACTCAATTTTCACTAACAGATATATATTATGCGATCAATTGCTTTTAGAGAGGCACTCAGAGAGGCCATGCAGGAAGAAATGAGAAGAGATGAAAGGGTTTTTTTAATGGGTGAGGAAGTTGCTGAATACAATGGTGCTTACAAAGTTAGTCAGGGAATGTTGGCTGAATTTGGCGCTAAACGAGTAATTGATACCCCTATTACGGAACTGGGCTTTGCAGGTGTTGCAGTTGGTGCTGCACAAAATGGATTAAGACCCATTGTTGAATTCATGACATGGAATTTTGCAGTACTGCCTTTAGATCAAATTTTAAATACCGCTTCAAAAATGTTGGCTATGAGCGGCGGTCAAATTGCTTGTCCTATTGTTTTCAGAGGCCCAAATGGTAGTGCCGGACAATTAGGTGCACAACACTCTACCGCTTTTGAAAGTTTGTATGCCAATATCCCCGGAATTAAAGTAGTATCTCCTTCTAATGGTTATGATGCAAAAGGTTTATTGAAACAAGCTATTCGCTATGAGGAAGACCCGGTAATGTTCATGGAAAGTGAGGTAATGTATGGCGATAAAAGCGAAGTACCGGATGAAGAATATTATATACCCTTAGGAAAGGCCGATATCAAAAGAGCCGGTAGAGATATTACCATTGTTTCTTTCAACAAAATGATGAAAGTGGCATTGGGAGTAGCAGCAGAACTGGAAAAAGAAGGTGTTAGTGCAGAAGTAATTGATTTAAGAACCATACGCCCTTTAGATTGGCAAACTATTTTAGAAAGTGTAAAGAAAACCAATAGATTGTTGATTGTGGAAGAACAGTGGCCATTTGCATCTGTAAGTTCTGAAATAACTTATCGTATTCAAAAAGAAGGTTTCGATTATCTGGATGCACCTATTCGCCGCATTACCAGTGCTGATGCACCAATGCACTATGCACCTAATTTAGCTGCTTTAGCTATTCCCGATGTAGAAAGAACGGTAAAGCTGGCCAAAGAGGTAATGTATATGAAAAAATAATTGTGTTGATGCAAGTTGATGCAATATGATTGAATCCCGGAATTTTTTTTCGGGATTTTTTTTGATCCATCATTTTATTTATCAGAAGAAAAGTGAACCTATTCATTAACTTAGCACATTGATGCATTTTTAAAAAAGCCTGTATTCACTTGTATGAAAAAACTGATCTACTTTATATTGCTACTATTGGTACAAAAAGTTAATGCTCAAAAATTAGGCTTTACTGATACCGGAACTGATACATTGCAGGGCATAACGGTGCACGCCTTTATGTTGAATAAAAAATGGAAAGATGCACCTGTTGCAGTAGCATTAATTAGTCAATCTGAAATTCAAAGAAGTGCCCCTACCAGTTTATTGCCTGCACTCAATTCAGTTGCGGGAGTAAGAATGGAAGAACGTTCACCGGGCAGTTATCGACTGTCAATTCGTGGCAGCACCTTACGTTCACCTTTTGGTGTAAGAAATGTAAAAGTATATTGGAATGATATTCCTTTAACTGATGGCGGAGGTAATACTTATTTGAATTTGATTGATGTAAGCCAGATAAACACTGCAGAAGTAATAAAAGGACCTTCTTCCAGTATTTATGGCGCCGGTACTGGCGGTGTTTTATTACTCAATTCGGTGCCTTCATTTACAGAAAATAAGCAAAATCATTTCAATGCAGGTATAACCGGCGGCTCATATGGATTATTTGCCCAAAATGCAGGATACACTTTTCAAAACAAACAGTTTGCTTCTGTACTGCAACAAAGCCATTTACAATCTAATAGCTATCGTCAACAATCGGCCGTTAGAAGGGATACTTATAACTGGATAGCCAAATGGCAAACAGGTGCACAAACCTTAGATGTGCTGGCATTTTATTCTAATATGTATTATCAAACACCCGGTGGGTTAACATTGGCAGAAATGCTAAAAAATCCCACTGCCGCAAGACCTGCGGTAGGCACCACACCGGGCGCCGTAGAACAAAAATCAGCCATCTATGATAAAACCGCTTTTGCAGGCTTACATCATACACTGCAAATCAATCCATCACTTTCAACTGAATCAGTTGTTCTGGTTAATCACAATGCCATTACCAATCCATTTTTAACTAAATATGAAAACAGAGATGAAACCAATACCGGCTTATCTGCCAAACTAATCTATCAACACAAAATTGGTCAACTTACCCTACAATGGGTAAATGGGGGAGAATGGTTATACAATCATTCCAGAATTGATGATTATGCCAATAATGGCGGTATTGCAGGTAATGTGCAGTTTAAAGACAATTTGTTTGCTAACCAATGGTATGTTTTTTCTCAATTACAATTGAGCCGGAAAAAATTTACGTTCAATGCCGGCCTTAGTTTTAACAATCAGCAACTACTTTACAGGCGCCTTACCGATAGTACCATGTTGCATGATTTAACCACCCAAAATCAACAGGTATTTACCCCCCGTTTTTCTATGGGTTATCAGTTAACGCCAGCTGTTTCCTGGTATGCCATTGCTGCTAAAGGTTTTTCGCCACCAACTTTAGCCGAGTTTTTTCCGCAGGATCGGATTTTTCATAGTGAGTTAAAAGCAGAATATGGTTGGAATGTTGAAACCGGCATAAAAGGCAGTTTATTGAATAATGCTTTGCGGTTTGATGTGGCAGCCTATCATTTTCAATTACAAAATGCTATTGTAATGCGGGTAAATGCACAGGGTGCACAATATTTTGTTAACTCCGGCGGTGCACTTGAAAACGGAATTGAAATATCTGCTAATTATCGCCTATGGCAAAAAAACACTGCCTTTATCAGCCGATTCAATGTTTGGAGTAGTTATAGTTTTCAACCTTATCATTTTTCCAATTATGAACAGAGGAGTAATAATTATGCCGGTAAGGCAGTTACAGGCGTTCCAAAAAATATCATCAATGGCGGTATAGATATGGTTACTGCCAATCATTTTTATGTACATGCCATCTTATGTGCAACGGCGGCCATTCCTTTAAATGATGGGAATACCAGCTATGCTGATGCTTATCAAAACCTGCAATTAAAAATAGGTAAAACCATTCAGTGGAAACAAATAATGCTCAATATTTTTGCAGGAATGGACAATGTATTGAATCAAAAATATAGTTTAGGAAATGATATCAATGCATTTGGCGGCCGTTATTATAACCCTGCACCCCGGCGTAATTATTATGCAGGAATGAGTTTTAACTTATAGCTTTATTCCATACCGGTTATTTACAAACAACAACTAACACTTATCTTAGCAAAAACTTATCAAAAAAATATGTCTCAAATTCTCGTTATTGATGATGAGCGTGCCATACGAAGTGTTCTGAAAGACATTTTAACCAACGAAGGATATAAGGTAGAAGAAGCAGTTGATGGTGAAGATGGCTGGAAAAAATTTATGGCAGCCAATTATGATGTAGTGTTATGCGATATTAAAATGCCCAAAATGGATGGCATTGAATTTTTATCAAAAGCTTTGGTTGAAAAGCCGGAAATACCTGTTATTATTATTAGCGGGCATGGTAATATTGAAACTGCTGTAGATGCCGTTAAAAAAGGTGCGTTTGATTATATTGCCAAACCACCCGATTTAAACCGAATGCTCATTACTATTCGGAATGCAATGGATAAAACCATTTTGGTAAAAGAAACCAAAGTGTTGAAAAGAAAAATTAGCCGTGTGCAGGAAATTATTGGGGAAAGTGAAGCCATACAAAAAATTAAAGCAACCATTGAAAAAGTTGCCCCTACTGATGCCCGGGTATTAATTACCGGTGAGAATGGAAGTGGCAAGGAACTCGTTGCCCGATGGTTACATGAAAAAAGCAATAGAGCCAATGCACCTTTAATTGAGGTGAATTGTGCAGCCATACCTGGTGAACTGATTGAAAGTGAATTATTTGGTCATGAAAAAGGTTCTTTTACATCGGCCATTAAACAACGTATCGGTAAATTTGAACAAGCCAATGGTGGTACCCTTTTTTTAGATGAAATTGGCGATATGAGCCTGCAGGCACAGGCCAAGGTTTTGAGAGCTTTGCAGGAAGGTAAAATTACCCGTGTTGGCGGCGATAAGGAAATTAATGTAGATGTTAGAGTGGTGGCCGCTACCAATAAAAATTTATTGGAAGAAGTAGACGCAAAAAACTTTCGTTTAGATTTATACCATCGTTTAGGTGTTATTTTAATACCTGTGCCTTCTTTAAACGAAAGAACTTCGGATATTCCCTTACTTATTGAAAAGTTTTTAGAAGATATTGCCGAAGAATATGGTGAAGCTAAAAAAGCAATTGAAAAAAACGCAATAATAGCATTACAAAACAAAAAATGGTCGGGTAATATTCGCGAATTACGCAACGTTATTGAACGACTGGTTATTTTATCCGGGAAAACCATTACTGCCGATGATGTAAAGAATTATGCATTACCGTTATAGCGCAAGATTGTATTTTGTTTAACAAAACTAAACCAAGCTTTGTAAAATTGATATTGTAACCAAAACAACAATTTTAAAAACAATTGTTAATATATTTGGACATAGACTAAAATTCATTTATGGGTATAACATTATTTATTATTGGCATTATTGGGTGGCATGTTGGTATATATGGCATGTTTAAAAAAGTCGGAATTGAACCTTGGAAAGCTTTTATTCCATTTTACAATACCTGGTTAATCGTAGAAAAGTGTAATATTAAAAAATGGTGGTTTTGGTTACAACTCATACCCATTGCCGGACAATTCATTACTATTTGGATTACCATTATTTTTACCATGTATTTTGGTAAGTTTAATTTAATACACCATACACTGGCTGTTTTTTTACCCTTTATTTATTTTCCATATCTGGGTTTTTCAAAAGAGGTACGTTGGGTGGGCGAAAAAGCGGTAAAACAATACAAAAAATCAGTAACACGGGAATGGATTGATGCAGCAGTATTTGCCATTGTAGCTGCTACCATTATTAGAACATTTGTGTTTGAAGCGTATGTTATACCTACCGGTAGTATGGAAAAAACTTTAATGGTACACGATTTCCTATTTGTTAACAAAATGGCCTATGGCCCTCGTATTCCTGAAACGCCTTTATCATTTCCTTTTGTGCATAACATTATGCCTTTTAGTGAAACTACCCCTTCCTATTTAACCTGGATAAAATTAAAATACATGCGCATTCCTGGTTATGTACCTATTCACCGGAACGATGTGGTGGTATTTAATTTTCCTGAAGGCGATACCATCATTAATTTACCCGGATATGGCTCTGCACAACCTTATTATGATTTTGTGAGAAGACAAGGGCGAGAGGCCGTTTGGCAGCAATATGGGGATCATATTATTGTGCATCCCATGGACAAAACCGATAACTATATTAAACGTTGTGTGGGTTTGCCCGGCGATACCATTCAAGTGAAAGAGAGTGTATTGTATGTAAACGGACAAAAAGCCAGTCAACCGGAATACTCGCAAACTACATTTGTGGTAAAAACCAAGGGTAGGCCACTTGATTTTGATATTTTAAAATCACAATACAATATTGATGTGCGAAACGATGAAAAAACCGAACAGTTGCATGATGATTTACAAAACATGTATCGGCAAAGTGGTGCCTATTACATGCCTTTAACTCATAATGATGCCAGAGCATTACGCCAGGTGCCTGACGTGCTTTCAGTAGAGCGTTTTGTTATTCCATTCGATTCATCAGAAGCTACCTATAGTATTTTTCCATACCAGGTTTCACGAGGTTGGGGTGTAGATAATTATGGCCCTTTATACATTCCTAAAAAGGGTACTACCATTACACTAACAACCGATAATATTCCTATCTACAGGCGCTTAATTCATGTATATGAACACCATACGCTGGAAGAAAAAGATGGCCAATTTATCATGGATGGTAAACCACAAACGCAATATACCTTTCAATACAATTATTACTGGATGATGGGCGATAACCGCCACAACAGCCAGGATAGCCGTTTTTGGGGCTTTGTACCGGAAACAAATGTTGTAGGTAAGGCTTCGTTAATTTGGTTTAGCTGGGATAATGGCCCAAGATGGAAACGTATTTTTAGATGGATAAAATAGTTATCTTTATTGTCACAATTTTAAGTCCTTGTTATGCCTTAACAAGGACTTTTTTATCAAACAATTTTTACTGCTTGACCCATAAAACAGCTACACATGCAACAACGGCAAATTCAATTTAACTATCAATTATTTCAAAATATTCAGGAACTTAATGAAGCCGATGCACTTTTATTACAAAGTGCCAGAAACAATACGAATTTGGCCTATGCCCCTTATTCCCGGTTTCAGGTTTCGGCAGCAGCTCTTTTAAGTAATGGTGAAATTGTATTTGGTACCAATCAGGAAAATGCAAGTTATCCGGTTAGTATATGTGCAGAAAGAAGTTTATTGGCATCTGCAGCCACGTTGTTTCCACAAGCTTATGTGGTATCCATGGCTGTTACATATCAATCGTTACAATACAATAGTAATCAGCCTATTTCGCCTTGCGGAATGTGCCGTCAGGCTATTACAGAACATCAAAAAAGATATGGGCATAACATGCGCTTAATTTTAAGTGGGCAAACCGGCGATATCTATGTAATTGAAGATGCTGCTGCATTATTGCCATTGGCATTTACAAGCACTAAAATTTAATTGTTTTACTAAAAAAGAGGAACCCCCGAAGAATCGGAGGTTCGATAATTATTTTGAAAAATTAACATTATACATCAAATGTAGATATAGCAATGTTCACTGCATTGTTAAGAATAGTATTTTCAGTATAATTTAATAGCTTTTAAACTACTATTCAGTATCCTGCCATCAATTAGGTATTTTTTAATACAAAAAAATATTTAATGTATTTTTTCTTTTTACATATATAGGTATCAGGCATTAGTCAGCACCTATTCCAATCATATTTTTAAAAATAGAGAAAGGCTATGTAGTAGATTGGATTGTGTTAGTTGATAATAGATTGTGATAAATACTATTTTGCTATTAAAACTTTATCTTTCCACTTTAATTTTTTTGTATGAAACATTTAACCTTGCCATCAAAATTGTTTACAGAAAACAGGCAACGCTTTATAAAAGCCATGCAACCCAATAGTATTGCCATTTTTGTTAGTAATGATGCCTTTCCATCCAATGGCGATGCTTTGCACACATTTAAACAAAATAGCGATTTGTATTGGTTAAGTGGTATTACGCAAGAAGATACAATGGTCATTTTATATCCCGACAATCCTGAAAAAAAGTTCAGAGAAGTATTGGTATTAGTGCGGCCGAATGATTTAAAAGAAAAATGGGACGGTAAGCGCTTAAGAGTAGCTGAAGCACAAGCAATATCAGGTATGGAAACCATTGTTTGGGCTGATAGTATGGACGCAATGTTGCAAAGTGGGATTCATAATGCCGATACTATTTATCTGGATTCCAATGAAAACGACCGTAAAGCTTCACTTATTCGGAGTAATGAATATCGTTTTATCGATGAAATGAAAGCAAGATATCCTTTGCACGAATATAAGCGTGCAGCTAAAATTTTAAAACAATTGCGCAGTATTAAAACAAAAGAAGAAGTAGTGGTTATTCAAAAAGCAATTGATATAACTGAAATTACTTTTAGAAGATTATTGCAATTTATACAACCAGGCGTAACGGAGTATGAAATTGAAGCTGAAATATATCATAGTTTTTTAAGCCAACGTGCTGAAGGACCTGCCTACCACAGTATTATTGCCAGTGGCGATAATGCCAGAACACTTCACTATATTTTCAATAATCAGAAATGCAAAGACGGCGATTTGGTTTTAATGGATTTTGGTGCAGAATATGGTGGCTATTGTGCCGATTTAACAAGAACAGTTCCGGTAAATGGTAAATTCACCAAGCGACAAAAAGAAGTGTATAATGCCTGTTTGCATCTGCACAATTATGCAAAATCTATTTTAAAACCCGGAATTCTTTTAGCCAATTACCACGATAAAGTAGGTGAGGAGGCTACCAAACAGTTTGTAAAAATTGGATTGCTTGCTAAAGCCGATGTTAAAAATGAAGATAAAAATAATCCCGCTTACAGAAAATATCTGTACCACGGTATTTCACACCATTTAGGTATTGATGTGCATGATTTAGCCAATAAACACCAACCCGTAACAGCCGGAATGGTATTTACTGTAGAACCCGGTATTTATATTGAAGAAGAAAAAATGGGTATCCGAATAGAAAATAATGTTTGGATGACCAAAAATGGTAATATTGATTTAATGAAAAATATTCCTGTTACTGCAGAAGAAATTGAAAAATTAATGCATCGTAAAAAATAACTATTCACTGCTTATTCAGCCATTATGCGTAAACAAATCCCTAATGCATTTACATTACTGAACCTGCTTTTTGGCTGTATAGCCATTGTAGTTATTTTACAACCGGGCTTAATGCTAAGTGTTGATGAAAATGGCCAGCAAACCATTGAAATACCACAAAAAATTTTCTGGGCATCTGTTTGCATTGGCATTGCTGCTATGGTTGATTTTTTAGATGGTTTGGTAGCAAGGGCACTCAACGCATCTTCCGAAATGGGGAAGCAATTAGACTCATTAGCCGATGTGGTAAGTTTTGGTGTAGCACCGGGTATGATTGTATTTGAATTTTTACGGAGAGCTTATGCTGCACAACCCAACGGGATAGATGTTTCCGTACTTTGGTTATTGCCGGCTTTTTTAATTCCTTGTGCAGGGGCATACAGATTGGCCAGGTTTAATATTGATACCACACAAACACATTATTTTAAAGGTGTGCCTATACCTGCAGCGGGTATTTGCATTGCTTCATTCCCGCTCATTTATTGGTTTTCAAACACAGCCTGGATGATTGAATTAATGGTGAATAAATGGTTTTTATACGGCACTATCATTATGATAAGCTACTTAATGGTTTCAACAATACCGGTAATGGCATTAAAATTCAAAAAACTGTCTTTTAATATGTTATGGCCTTTCCTCATTATTGTTGTTGTTGCTACATTAAGTGCCTTCTTTTTAGGATGGATGGCTGTGCCCGTTAGTTTTATCGCCTATGTAGTTTTATCTTTGCTCTTAAAACAAAGCATTTTATCATGATATACCATGTTCAAATTAAAGTAATGCCGTTAAAAGATTTATTGGATCCACAAGGAAAAGCGGTATTAGGCGGGTTACATAATCTCGGCATTCAAACAATAAAAGACGTACGCGTTGGGAAACATATCACCCTGCAAATTGAAGCCGAATCTGAAAATGCTGCAAAAAATATTGCGGAAGAAGCCAGTAAAAAATTGTTGGCCAATCCTGTAATGGAATTTTATGAAATTGAAATGATTCAGGCATAAATCTTTCACTTACACGCCGGATATGGACGAAGTACAACCATTGCAACAGCATCAGGCACCCGTAATGCTTTATTTGGTGCCAACTCCTGTAGGCAATTTAAAAGATGTTACCTATCGTTCTATTGAAGTGCTGCAACAGGCAGATGTAATTTTGTGTGAAGATACCCGTACCTCATCTCGCTTGTTACAACATTATGGTATTCAAAAACCTGTATCTCCCTACCATCAACACAATGAACATAAAATAGTAGATCATTTGGTTACACAAATGCTATCGGGTAAGGTTTTTGCTTTAATTACCGATGCCGGTACACCGGGCATTTCCGATCCGGCTTTTTTATTGGTCCGGGCTTGTGTACAACGGCATATTAAAGTAGCATGTTTACCCGGTGCCACGGCATTTGTTCCGGCATTAGTAGTTAGTGGATTGCCCACTAACCGCTTTGCATTTGAAGGCTTTTTGCCCCCCAAAAAAGGCAGGCATACCTTGTTAACGAAATTAGCGCAGGAAGAACGAACCATTATTTTATATGAAAGTCCTATGCGCCTGCAAAAAACGTTATTAGAATTAATTACTTATTTTGGTGAAGAGCGCCCTTGTTCTGTTAGCCGTGAAATTTCTAAAATATTTGAAACACATATTAGGGGCACGCTACAAGAAGTACATAACTATTTTCAGCAACATGGGGTAAAGGGAGAAATAGTCATCGTGTTAGGAGGCAAGCTTACCTGATTAAAAAAATATTGTTCAAATCAAATACATCATCCATGAAACGAATCATCAGTTGTTTATTTGTGATTGCTTTATTGCATTCAGTAAATATCCAGGCACAGTTTCGTAAAATACCGGCAGAGGTTACGGAAGCTTTTACTGCACAATTCCCCCATGCCACCAAATTGAGTTGGAAAGATAATATCACCAACTTTCAGGCCAATTTCAATAATGGCGATACTGTAATGCTGGTAAAATACAATAACAAAGGGCAATGGTTAGAAACGATTTCAAACATGCCATATGATCAGTTAAATGATGCCATTAAAGATGGGTTTGATAAAAGCAAATTCAACGAATGGGATATTTTGTTGGTGCAAAAAATAACTTCACTCAACAATGAAATACTGTATAGAATAGAAGTGCGCAAAAATGCATTTCGCAAAACTTTTCTCTATTTTAATGAAAAAGGGCAACTGCAAAAAGATGTTCCTGCTTTGTAAATGAAGCGAAATTGCATGATTATTTCCAATAAATTTTTTACCTTGCTCATTCGCATATTACTAAGAAGTGTGGTTGGTATTTATGCCGGCACTGGCATTTCTTTATACAAATAGTTTCAATTTTTTTTAAAATTTCATTGCACATGAGAAAACAATTATTTGCTATT
>JAKAKY010000013.1 GCA_021824365.1 Bacteroidota bacterium
TCTTTTCGTTAGTTATGCTACTTACTATTCAGGCATCAGCGCAAGTTAATTTTGTAGAAGCAGGAAAAGTATATTTTGAGAAACGGGTAAATCAATACCAGCTTTTAGATATAGATCATGATAATGAATGGGCGCAACTGATGAAAAAAAACATGCCTAAAATTACGGTGAATAATTATTTGTTAACCTTCAATAAGCAGCATAGCCTGTATCAGCTTATAAAAGAAAATGATGATACCAAATATATTTTTGGCATGAAGCCGTCTGCAAATGATAAAATATGGATAGATTTATCCAATAACAGCATTACAATGCAACGTGATGTGTTTGAACAAACCTACTTATTACAAGATTCACTCAGAAAATTAGAATGGAAAATTACCGGAGAAACAAGAGAAATTGCCGGATTTGAATGTAAAAAAGCGGTTACAAAAATTTGCGATTCTGTTTATGTGGTAGCCTTCTATACCGATCAAATTCCGGTGAGTAGTGGCCCCGAAAGCTTTAGCGGATTACCCGGTTTAATTTTGGGGTTAGCTGTTCCCAGATTATACACCACCTGGTTTGCCACAAAATTAGAATTAACTGCACCCAATGCTTCGGTTGCAGCCCCTAAATTAAAAGGAAAATTAACCAACTGGCAGAGTCTACAAAAAGATTTGAATAAAGGTATGAGCGATTGGGGTAAATCGGGCCCTAAATATGTTTGGAATGCATTATTATAATATAGCCCGAAAGCAATTTATGGTAACGGGCTATATATATTTTTAAAATATATATAATATTTATTGTTTCAATTCAACCACCATTAAAGTTTTTGGTGCTATTTCAAAGTTATTCCTAACTGTTTTGCCATCGGTTACATCGGTACCTTTTGTAAACCCTGCAGTGCGTTGTGCATAATTATTCCAATCTGTTTTATGTACTTTTTCACTGGTATTCATTACGCACATAATGGTTTGGGTTGATGTGTATCTGAAATAAACATATACCCCATCTTTCGGTACATATTGCATTAACTTTCCGGTGGTTAAAGCAGGGGAAGATTTTCTAAAATTGGCCAATGTTCGGGTATATTGCTGCACTGCAAATTCTTCAGTTAAAAGCCCCTCCCCGGTAAAGGCATTCTTTTTGTCTCCTTTCCAACCTCCGGGAAAATCTAAACGGACCCATCCATCGGGGTTGGTAAAACCTTTCATCAGAACTTCAGTACCATAATACATTTGCGGAATACCCCGACTGGTTAATAACCAGGCAATGCCCATTTTTTGTTTGGCCACATCTTCTTTCACTTCCGAAAAAAATCTGGATAAATCATGATTATCTAAAAAAATTACATTGTGCATGGGGTTGGTATACAAAAAATCTTTTGCTAATGTGCTATATAAACGGTTTACCCCTTCCGTCCAGCCAAAAGGCTGATTCACTGCAGGCAAAATACCATCAAACAACATTTGAAAATCAGTGGCACCCTGCAAATTACTTTTAAAAGGAATTTGAATTTTGTTATTTACAAAATACGCCTGACTGGATACACCATGCACCCATGTTTCACCAAACATGGTAATTTTTGGATATTCTTTTTCTAACGCGGCATTACAACGATTCATAAAATCTAAATCATTGTATATATAGGTATCAATACGCCAACCATCTACTCCAAATTTTTCAACACTCCAAATTGCATGCTGAATTAAAAAATTAGCGACATATGGATTGTTTTGATTGAGGTCGGGCATTTTTTGTGTAAACCATCCATCGCTGGTAATTTTTTTGTCGATAGCAGCGGCATATGGATCGTACAAAGGCTGGTCTTTATAAGAGGTTTGGGTAAACGTAGGCCATTGGTGAAACCAATCGTGCATAGGCGGATCTAAGAAAAAAATATTTTTACTGCCTACATGGTTATACACTGCATCCTGGATAAGCTTCATGCCATGTTTGTGTAGTGCATCACTTAATTTCAGATACATGGTTTCGCCACCTAATCTGGGGTCTATTATATAATGGTTGGTAAACGCATAGCCATGCTCGGTTCTATTCGGTTCATCATTTTCAATAACAGGTGTAAGCCATAATGTGGTAACACCTAAATTTTGTAAATAATCTAAGTGATTGATGATACCCTGAAAATCGCCACCATGCCTTAGATAAATAGAATCCCGATTTAAAGATTGGTCGCGCATGCCGGGAATACGATCATTGGTAGTATCTCCATTACTAAACCGGTCGGGCATAGCCAGGTAAATAAAATCAGAAGCATTAACGCCCTGCGCAAATTGGGTACCGTTACCATTTCTTCTATTATACAATGGCCATTGTATGGTTTGTTTTGAATTACCTGCCCAAAAAACTATGGGAACAATACCAGGTTTTGTTGCGCCGGTAATATCAATATCAATTGCTACATACGTTTTATTTTCTAACGGATGTACTTTCAACAACTGCACTCCGGGATAATTGATTTGAATTTGATTGGTTGCAATGGCATCGGACGTAGCACTTTTAATGAGCAATTGAATTTGATGATACTGCATTCCTACCCACCAGTTGGTTGGATATATTGCTGCCTTTTGTGCATAAAAAGCAGCAGGAAAAAATAAAAAAAAGATCGATATCAGCCCTACACTTTTTTTAAACATAAAGAAAACATTTTAAACGATTGAAAAATCTGGTGTTTTAATAACAATTTTTGCGAAGAGGCCGGCAAGTATCATGGAAACACCTGCTAACCCAATTACATGAATGGGTTTTTCACCCAATGCAGAAAGTGCTAATCCACCTAATAAACCGGCTGCAATTTGAGGTATTGTAATGGTAATATTAAAAATGCCCATATAAACACCTGTTTGTTTTGCAGGCAATGATGCGGATAAAATAGCATAAGGCAACGCTAAAATAGCAGCCCACGCAATACCAATACCCACCATAGGCAATAATAGCCAGTACTTATCGGTAATAAACATCATGGATATTAATCCAATTCCTCCGGCTATTAGAGAAAGCATGTAAGTATTTTTTCTGCCGAAGCGATTGGCCAAAGGTGTTAGCACCAGTGAGTACAAGGCGGCAAAAACACTATAGGCGGCAAAAATTACGCCGGTCCAGTTTCCAGCCTCATTATACTCCTTTGATTCCGGATTGGCAGTTTGCCAAATATGTTGCGCAATACCTTGTGTTGTATATACCCACATTAAAAAAAGAGAAAACCAGGAAAAAAACTGGGTAACAGCCAATTGCAACATAGTTGTCGGCGTATTTTTAAGCAGGGTGAGAAAACCAACTTTTTCTTTGTTTTCCTTTTCATCAATATTGTTGTATTGTGCGTATTCTGCCGGAGGATATTCTTTTGTTCGAAGCGAGGTCCATAAAACACTTAATAACAAAGCTCCTCCACCAAAATAGAATGACCATATAACGGTTGGAGCAACACGTTGCCCGATGCCGGGTTCATTGGCAACCCCCAAAGAAGTTAATATGAAGGGTAGTAAAGATCCAATAACAGCACCAGCATTAATTAAAAAACTTTGAATGGCATATCCCTGATTGCGCTGACTTTCAGAAACCATATCGCTTACCAATGCCCTAAATGGCTGCATGGTTACGTTGAAAGAGGTATCCATTAACAATAACATTGTGGCACCAAAAAAAAGTGGCGGTAATAATTCGGCAAAGTGCTCAGAATTGGGCATAAAAAACATGGCTAATGCTGAAACAATAGCACCACCTAAAATAAAAGGAATGCGTCTGCCTAATCGTGTCCAGGTTTTATCGCTCGATAAGCCCACAATGGGTTGTACAAAAAAACCGGCCAAGGGAGCAGCTAACCAAAACAAACTTAAATGATGCGGATCGGCGCCAATGGCAGAAAGTATGCGACTGGTATTGGCATTTTGCAGGGAATATCCAATTTGCACACCTAAAAATCCGAAACTGATATTCCAGATTTGCCAAAAACGCAATCGGGGTTTGCCTGATGGAGTAACATTGGAAGCAGCAGGGTGTTGGGCACTTGACATGACAATCGTTTAAATTAATATGTATTTTTTACACAAACATAAAAATAACAAAAAAACATCTTCTTTTCAAAGATGTTTTTAAATACGTCATTATATTACAAAACCATCGGGCAAAATGGCACCTTTTTTTACCACCACAATACCGTCTTTAATGGTATATAAAGGATGATCCGTATTATCTAAATGGCTACCACCATTAATACGAACATCATTACCAATACGACAATTTTTATCGATGATGGCATTTTTAATATAACATCTTTCTCCAATACCAATTTTAGGAATGCCTTTACTAACATTTTCTGCCATTACTTCTAAGGTTTCATAATAATCATTCCCCATGATGTATGCATTTACAATAGTAGAACCATGCCCAATTCTAGCCCGAATACCTACTACACATTTTTCCATTCGGCTGGCTAAAATGATAGAGCCATCTGAAATAATGGTTTTTTCTAAAGTGGTACCACTGATTTTTGCCGGGGGCAACATTCTGGCACGGGTATAAATAATTCGATTATTATCAAACAAATTAAACAATGGAATTTCTTCCGTAAGCGCTAAATTGGCTTCAAAAAAAGAATAAATATTTCCAATATCTGTCCAATAGCCATCATATTGAAAACTCAAAACATTATACTTTGCTATAGATTGTGGCATAATTTCTTTCCCAAAATCGGTGGCTTCAGGATATACTTCCTTCAACAAATTGTATAACACCTGCTTATTAAAAATATAAATACCCATTGATGCTAAATAAACTCTGCCCTGTTGTTGCATTTCATGTCCGGTATCGCTCACCCATTCTCCTAATAATTCAGGTTTTGGTTTTTCTATAAATGCGGTAATACAGTTCGTTTCGTCGGTTTTCATAATACCAAACTCAGATGCTTCTCGGGCATGAACCGGAATGGTAGCAATAGTAATATCCGCTTCTTTGGCTTTGTGTGCTGCAATCATGGCATCAAAATCCATTTGATATAATTGGTCGCCACTGAGTATGAGTATATAATCAAATTCCAGATTATCAATATGGCGTAGCGATTGGCGTACCGCATCGGCAGTACCTTGAAACCATCCCGGATTATCGGGTGTTTGTTCTGCAGCCAGAATATCTACAAATCCGGTACTAAAAGCGCTGAAGTGATAAGTATTTTTTATGTGTTTATTTAAAGATGCAGAATTAAATTGTGTTAATACAAACATTCGGTTAATGTTAGAATTAATACAATTACTAATTGGGATATCAACCAGTCGGTACTTTCCTGCAATAGGTACTGCGGGTTTAGAACGGGATGCGGTAAGTGGATATAACCGGGTACCGGCTCCGCCTCCTAAAATAACGGCGACTACAGACTGACTAAGCGTTGACATAAACTTTAATATTTGAGGTTAGATGAATGTATATATAAGTATTTAGAAGCATTACAAAACAGAATGGTAAACCATAATGTATTCATGCACTGTTTTATCCCAGCTATGATCAATATTCATCATGTTTTTTCGCATCAACAATAGTTGTTCTTTATCCTGAAATACGCCAACTGCCCTGCTAACAGAATAATAAATATCATGTATGCTGGCATGGTTAAACCGAATGCCAAACCCTTCCCAATCGCCCATATCAATTACCGTATCTTGCAAGCCACCCGTACTGCGCACCATGGGCACCGTACCATAACGCATGGCATACATTTGATTTAAACCACAGGGCTCTACCCTACTTGGCATGAGTAAAAAATCGCCACCGGCATACATTTCGTGCGATAAAGCTTCATTGTAGCCAATTACTGCATGATAATAACCGGGATATAAACTATTCATCATACTCAACTGCCATTCAATTGCTGTATCGCCGGTACCAACAATTAAGAAAGCAACAGAATCTTTCATTCCATGCAAAATAACCTTGATACTTTCGGGCAAAATATCGGCAGCTTTTTCGCCTACTAATCTTCCAATAAATGTAACCAATGGTACTGCTTCATTTAAACCAAATTGCTTACATAATGCCTGTTTGTTTTTTTCTTTTCCTTTATCAACTGTTTTTACATTATAATGATGCTTTAAATAGGTATCGGTTTCAGGATTCCATACATCATTATCAATTCCGTTTAAAATACCTATACACTTTCCTTTTTCATATTCAAATAAGGCTTCCAGGCCGTTACTATTATATTTTAATTCATTTAAATAACTCCAACTTACAGTAGTAACTTTCCAAGCACATTTTATACCGCTTGCCAATGGATTAATGGTATTGTTCCAATCTAAATCACCCCATTTCCAACTATCATAAGCAGGTAGCCAATAGCTTTTATCCCATCCCATCCAACCCTGGTATTGTGCATTATGAATAGTAATAATAGTTGGAACGGATTGCAACTTACGGTAATCAAAACAATTTTTAATCATAAAAGGAATGAGCCCAGTATGATGATCGTGGCAATGGATGATATCAGGGCGATGCTCCCAGGAACTCAACCAATTTAAAACAGCAATTTGGAAAGCGAGATAACGGTAGCTGTCATCATCATATCCATAAATTTTATCTCTGTCTAATAATCCGTTTATATCAACTAAGTATAAATCAAATCCCAATTGATGGGTAGCTTCCTTTATGATAGTATAACTATAATAATGCCCACCAATAGATATATAGCCCTTTGCATCTACTTCCCAGGTATTTTCATATAAAAACTTTGTTCGGTGCATAGGCATTACTACTTTGGCATGATGCCCTGCCTTATTTTGGTATTTAGGTAAAGCACCAACTACATCACCTAACCCACCCGCTTTTGCAACGGGATAACATTCTGCACTTACATGAATTACTTCCATAGCAAAAAATAAATTATCAACTTGAAGTTAAGAATGAAACAAATACTAACACTTATTTTCAATTAATTTTTTAAGGATTACAAAATGTATCTTACTTTACAGCCATTATTAGCAACCTATTTTTAAAAAAAAATTTAACGATTGTTATGAATCATCCTGACGCTCCAAAAATTAAAACGAATGGAAGTGCCCTGGCCTCATTGGCATTGGTATTTTTTTTCTGGGGTTTTATCGCTGCCTCCAATAGTATTTTCATTCCTTTTTGTAAAAGCCATTTTCATCTTTCGCAGTTTGAGTCACAACTCATTGGCTCTTCATTTTATGGTGCTTATTTTATTGGCTCGTTACTATTGTATCTTATTTCCAGTATGGTAGGATACGATATTTTAAACAAAATTGGATACAAGAAGGGGATTATTTACGGATTATTGATTTCTGTTGTAGGTGCATTAGCCATTATTCCGTCTGCCAATGCCAATTCTTTCCCCGCTATCCTGGTTTCATTTTTTGTGGTAGCATTAGGCTTTTCCTTACAACAAACTGCTGCACAGCCTTTTGCCATTGCCTTGGGCGATCCGGCAACCGGCTCACACCGGTTAAACCTTACCGGTGGTATTAATTCATTTGGTACTACCCTTGGGCCCATAATTGTTAGCTTTTTTCTATTTGGTTCAGTAGGCACTGCTATTGAAAATGTAACAGTAACCAATATCAACAATTTGTATTTAATTGTAGCCGGTATATTCTTAGCAGTAGCACTATTTTTTGCACTATCCAAAAAATTACCCGATGGCAAAAATGAAGCAAAGTTTGAAGCATCCAAAAATGCTTCCAAATCTTTAATCGTTCTCACCGGATTAATTATTGCTATTATTATAATTGGACAATTAACAAATATTGAAAAATTACCATTATTAATTGTAACCTTATTTGTAGTTTTTTTTACGCTGTTTTATTCCAACAACAAAGCCATCAAAAACAACGAAGGATGGGGGGCTATGAAATATCCACAATTGGTGTATGGCATGATTGGCATTTTTATTTATGTAGGAACCGAAGTAACCATTGATAATAACTTTGGTGCACTTTTAAAAACACCGGGTTATTTAACACAATTGGGATTGGATGAAAGCAAAATTTCAAAATTCGTTTCCTTATACTGGGGCAGTTTAATGATTGGCAGATGGACCGGCGCCATTGGGGTATTCAACTTATCGAACATGAGTAAAAAAATTGCTACAATTGTGGTACCCTTTATCGCCTTTGGAGTGGTATTGTTTGTAAATCATTTATATGGGAATGATATTATGGAATTATTGCCGTATACCATTTGTATCATTATTGCCATTGCAGCTTTTTTTTATGGACAGGAAAAACCAGCCAAAACCCTGTTAACATTGGCTGTTTTGGGAACAATTTCAATGATTGCAGGCATTACTTTAACAGGAATTGTATCTGTTTATGCCATCATTTTTGGAGGTTTATGTTGTTCAATTATGTGGCCATGTATATTTTCACTTGGTGTTGCCGGATTAGGAAAATATACCAGCCAGGGTTCAGCATTTTTAATTATGATGATTTTAGGTGGCGCAGTTATACCGCCATTCCAGGGAGCATTGGGTGATACCTTTGGTATGCATCCTTCCTATATAGTTGCAGCCAGCTGTTTTGCAGCATTGGCATTTTTAGCGATTAAATTAAAATCAGTTTTAAAAGCACAGGGGTTAGACTTTGATTCACAAGTTGCATCAGGTCATTAATTTAACTGTATTATTTTCCAAAAGCTTTACTCATGTTAAGTTCAACTTCCACACTCGATTCGCTGGCAATAGGCATAGATATTGGTGGCACCGGCACTAAATTTGGTATTGTTGACCGATTAGGAAATGTACTATTCTCATCGGAAATCAGCACAAAAAAACATACCGAAATAGAAACTTTTATTACAGACCTGCAAGAAAACTTAGCCCCATTGATAGAAAAAGCAGGAGGCATTGGCCGCATTAAAGGTATTGGCGTAGGCGCCCCGAATGGTAACTATTATACAGGCACTGTTGAATATGCCCCCAATTTACCCTGGAAAGGCATTCTGCCATTGGCCAAACTGGTGCAGGATGAATTTAAGTTACCGGTAGTTTTAACCAACGATGCCAATGCGGCAGCGTTAGGCGAAATGATGTATGGTGCTGCTAAAGGAATGAAAGATTTTATTATGATTACTTTGGGCACCGGTGTAGGTAGTGGCATTGTAGCTAATGGAAAACTCATATATGGCCACGATGGTTTTGCAGGCGAATTAGGACACACTACCATTATTCCTGATGGCAGACATCATCCCGGAACTGGTAAAAAAGGATCTTTAGAAAGTTATGCATCTGCTACAGGTGTTACAACAACCGCACTAGAGTTATTAGCCAACAACAAAAGAGAAAGTGTTTTAAGAAAAATTTCCAAAGAAAAAATAGACTCTAAAAAAGTATATGAAGCCGCTATTGCAGGTGATGCATTGGCGCAGGAAATTTTTGAATTTACCGGTAAAATTTTAGGAATGGCATTGGCCAATTTCATCATGTTTTCCAGCCCGGAAGCCATTATTCTGTTTGGCGGATTAACCAAAGCAGGCGATTTGATTTTAAGCCCTACCAAAAAGCACATGGAAGAAAATCTGATTCAGGTGTTTCAAAACAAAGTAAAAATTTTAGTAAGCCATTTAAATGAATCTGACGCCGCCATTTTAGGTGCATCAGCACTGGTTTGGGATATGTAATCAGGTTTTAAAGTATCAAAAATGGGATATTATGTCAACACAATGATATCCCGTTTTTGTTATTATGCAATACTATTTTACTAAAGAAAAAACATATAAAGTTTCCAATGCAATTTGGCGGCAACGCTCATCGTAAGCAGCTTCTCGTTGGGGTATTCCATCATACAATTTCGGATCTTCATACGTTGTGGCCACTCTTCCGGTAGCACCCGGAATAAACGGACAATTCGCCTCAGCCTCTCCACATGTCATTATCGCTAAGAAGTTATCTTTCGGATTGGCCGGATGATTGTACACTTTAGAAAAACAAGTAGTATACTCCTGTTCACCATAACAAACCTGGTATACCGGATTGTTGAATTGGCCATCTGAATGAATGGCAAATCCTAATTTTTCTAATGCATGAATGGCATTTTGATTGAATGCAGTTGCCTCAGTTCCACCTGAAAAAGTTAAGATATTGTTGATATCATAGTAAGCTGCAGCAGTGGCTGCCCACACCTGACCAAAATGGCTGCGGCGCGAATTATGGGTGCAGATATACACTAATTGAACGGCTTTATTTTCAGCACGTTTCTGCAAAATATACGCACTAACTATTGAAAGTAGTTTTTTTCTGTCTGGTGTAATGGTATCAAATTGTTGCGTTAATGTATCGCAATAAGCATGAATAACTGAATACATAAAGATGATTTATCAATTTAATTAACAACAGCCAGAACCCGGTGCACAACAGCCTGAATCGGTTACCGGTTTTTGCGCAAATACAGTGATGCTAAATATGCCTGTAGTTCCATTTTTAAAGGCAACTATTTCTTGTGGCGTTAAATAATTCAATAAAATATCGTTGGGTATAATAATGGGTTTTTCTTTTTGAATGGTAATATTTTTAAATCCGTTTACCTTAATTAATTCCAGATACACATCCTTTTGAATAGCACCGGATACACAGCCAGCATACATTTCAGCATCTTTACGCAAAGCATCGGGTAAATTACCTAACAATACTACATCAGAAATACTAAAATGGCCGCCAGGTTTTAATACCCGATAAATTTCTTTAAATACACCATTTTTATTGGGCACCAAATTCAACACACAATTACTTACTACAACATCTGCAATGTTTGCCGTAACCGGCATTTGTTCAATATCGCCCTGCCTAAATTCCACATTATTAAATCCTGATTTTTCAGCATTGGCCCTCGCTTTATCAATCATAGCGGGTGTAAAATCTATACCAATAACTTTTCCCATTACACCGGTAGCGGCTCTGGCAACAAAACAATCATTACCGGCTCCACTGCCTAAATCAATTACCGTATTCCCCGGTTTAATCTGGGCAAATTGAGTAGGCAACCCACAACCTAAACCCAAGTCAGCATCAGAATGATAGCCTTCCAGCGAAGTATAATCATCACTCATAATATTGTATACTTCTGTTGAACATTCGCCTGCGCCACAACAAGATGAGGCATTTGTAGCCTTATCCTGAAGGGCTATTTCACTATATTTTTGTTTTACCAATTCTTTTAATTCCCGATCTGTTTTCATATAAGTATTTTTTTATTAGCAACATTGATCTTTTAATTGCGCAATGGAAGCAAAAAACTTTGTAAAAACATGCGCATATTTTGTCCATATTTTTGCATCTATACAATAACAAACATTCACACCTTCCACAGTTCCCTGAATCATTCCTGCTTTTTTTAATTCTTTTAAATGTTGTGAAGTAGTTGATTGAGCTAATCCGGTTTCTTCCACCAAATCGCCACACACACAAGCATTTTTTTTTAATAAAGATTGAATAATAGCAATACGTGCAGGATGACTTAATGCTTTGGCAATAGTGGCAATCTCATTTTGCTCTTTTGTAAATAATATCGTTTTTGATGCACCCATTGTTTTAATTTAACATCGCAATATTACGATTAATTACAACAACCAACAACATAATCATTAAAAAATTAGAATGAAATTAGAAATACACAAAATAGCCAATCGGCTTTTTTCTAACCGAAATGCGATGTATCTTTGCAGCATCAAACAAAGGGTGATGGTGCCCGCCGTTTCAACTGCCCCCTAAAAAGGGATGATGGCACCTACAAATTAAGTTTCGGAAATATTTTTAAAGATTCATTAATTTGTAGGAATGAGACAAATAAAAAATTCTTTTGAACACGTATTTATTGTATCGCACCTAATTAAATGGACACTCTTTGTTATCCCT
This sequence comes from Bacteroidota bacterium, assembly GCA_021824365.1. GTDB lineage: Bacteria > Bacteroidota > Bacteroidia > Chitinophagales > Chitinophagaceae > Hydrotalea. The sequence goes on from JAKAKY010000013.1 coordinate 11,858, forward strand.
GTTTCCCTTTCAGTTGGTACTTTGGTTGCATGGTTTTTATGGTTATTAGACAGAGCCATTAATTTTCGTTATACCCATCAATGGTTGTTATGGCTATTACCACTTGCCGGTATAGGTATACATTATTTATACAAATTATCAGGCAAAAATGCGGAGGCCGGGAATAATTTAATCATGGATGAAATTCATGTGCCTGGTGGTGGTGTACCGGCCAGGATGGCACCCTTAGTAATTGTTACAACCATCATTACCCATTTATTTGGCGGATCTGCAGGCCGTGAAGGTACTGCAGTGCAGGTGGGTGGTAGTTTAGCTAATTTTTTTGCAAGGCAATTTAAATTATCAAGAGAAGATTTGAGAATGTTACTTACCACAGGGGTGGCAGCAGGGTTTGGCGCTGTATTTGGCACACCCATTACCGGAGCCATTTTTGCATTAGAAGTTTTGGCATTGGGTCGCATTAAACACGATGCACTGCTACCCTGCTTTATAGCCAGTTTTTTAGCCGATATTACCTGTGGCGCCTGGGGTATACATCATACGCAATACCATATTTTATTTGAATCGGTTGATAAAACATATTTTAATTATGTTCACTTTGATTTGTTGTTACTCATTAAAGTAATCGTTGCAGGTATTTTATTTGGTTTAGCCGGTTTTGCATTTGCCGAAACGGCTCATACCATTAAAAATTATAGTAACAAATGGATTAAAAGAAAATGGATGATACCTGCGATAGGCGGATTCATCATTATTGCATTAACCTATATTATTGGCACACAGGATTATTTAAGCCTGGGTGTTACCAATCCGAATAAAAATGGAGTTAGCATTATCAGCAGTTTTAGAGCAGGAGGCGCCACTTATTTTAGTTGGTTTTGGAAATTACTTTTTACAGCTATCACATTGGGAATGGGTTTTAAAGGTGGAGAAGTAACGCCACTGTTTTTCATTGGTGCCGCGTTAGGCAATACACTCGGTGTAATGATGGGTGCTCCTATCGATTTAATGGCCGGATTAGGCTTCATTGCTGTATTTGCCGGTGCTACCAATACCCCAATTGCCTGCACATTAATGGGTATTGAATTATTTGGAGGTGCAAATGTGATTTATTATGCCATTGCCTGTTTCACGGCCTATTATTTCAGTGGTCATTCCGGCATATATCATGCACAGAGAGTAGCTGTTTCTAAGGTGGGTAATTTACAGCATCATACAGACAAAACCTTACACGATGTAAGAAATAAACGTATTAAAAAAAGAAAACAATGGTTAGAAAAATCAAGAGCCACTCTCTTGGAAAATTAGCGATTTACATTGAGCCGGCACACAAAGTTAGACATGGTGAAAGAACCTTATTCAGAAAGCTATTCCCTAAATCGGCTTATATGCATATTGTTGCAGAAGCAAAGAAAGATGGCATTATCAATGCATCAGCACATAGTACCCATACCAGCTTTACTAGTGATGGCAATGTGATAACTTTTAGTGCCGAAGGGGATAACTCAAGACTGGCCATGTGTGTAGAATTAATTGACAAAAAAGAAAAATTAGAAAAATTTTTCTTGAAACACAAAGATTTGTTACAATCAAAAATTGTAATTTACAAAGAAGTTGAATTTTGGGACATTGATTAATCCGCTTCAATTTCATGATTATGAAGAACTTGCTGATTATAGCTTTAGGTGGTGCAGTAGGTAGTATTTTACGCTATTTAGGTCAGGTAATGGTGAGTAAAATGAGTTCATTCACTTTCCCAATGGGTACTTTTTTAGTCAATATTTTGGGATGCTTCATCATTGGATTATTGTATGGCATTGCTAATAAATACAGCTGGCTTACATTAGAATGGCGCCTACTCCTCATCACCGGATTTTGTGGAGGTTTTACCACATTCTCCAGTTTTTCCTATGAAAGCATCAGCTTAATCAGACAGGGAAATGTTTTGTACTTTTTTCTATACACCATACTCAGCTTAACTATATGTATATTGGCAACATTTGGCGGAACTACTTTAATTCGGTAATTTTAAATGGATGAAACATTTTATTTATGGAATACAAAAGAATTTTAATTGCAGTTGATGATAGTGCCTATGCCATGAAAGCTGCCCGAGCAGGTTTTACACTGGCCCAGTTATTGAATGCAACTGTAGGAATTGTATATGTCATTAATAAATCGAAAGAAGTAGTGAGTGCCGACTTAGGTATAACAACTGATCAAAGTAAAACATTATTATTACAGGAAGCCGACAAAACCATTCAACAATATATTGAACTGTATGATGGTAAAACAGAAGTATTTCGCTTTACCCCGGAAGGAATTCCGGAAAAAGAAATTTTAAACATTGCAACCGAGTGGGAAGCTGATTTAATTGTAATGGGAACACATGCCAGAAGTGGTTTAGACAGAATTTTAACCGGCTCAACCGCTGAGTATATTATTCGACATACCCACATTCCTGTATTAGTTACACCGCCACGGATGACGTAAATGATAACAATGAATGTTCAGGAAACATTAGGGTGATGACGTTCCACCCATTCAACTGCCCCAAAAAAGGATGATGACGCCTACATATAACGTAATTCCAATAATTACCCAGGAATAACTTTATTTAATTATGAAAATTATATGAAGCAAATATTCAGTCATCCAATTCAAATACATGCAACACAAAAAAGCTACCATTTTTGTCATTCTCTTAGGCTGTACCAGCTTGTTTTCTGATATGACCTATGAGGCTGCCAGAAGCATCAATGGCCCCTATTTAGAAGTATTAGGCGCTTCGGCAACAACAGTTGGATGGGTTGCAGGATTAGGTGAGTTACTGGGTTATGGGTTAAGGGTTTTTTCAGGCTATTGGAGTGATAAAAGTAAAAACTACTGGTTCATCACTTTAATTGGCTATTTCATCAATTTATTATCGGTTCCGCTTTTGGCATTTGCCGGCTTTTGGCAATTAGCCGTTATACTCATGATTTTAGAACGTGTAGGAAAAGCGATTAGAACACCTGCAAGAGATGCCATGCTTTCATTTGGTGCACATCAAATTGGACAAGGATGGGGTTTTGGTTTGCATGAAGCATTAGACCAAACAGGTGCTATCATAGGCCCTTTATTGGTAAGCGCTGCATTATTTCTAAGGAATGATAATTATCACAGTGCATACATCATTTTATTTTTCCCCGCTGTTATTGCCATTAGCCTGCTCATTTTTGCAAAAAGCATTTATCCGCATCCGGAGCATTTAGAAATCAAAACAAAATCACTTGAAACCAAAGGCTATCCAAAACTGTATTGGCAGTATTTAATTGCCATCGCATTTATGGCATTGGGTTATGCAGATTTTCCACTAATCGCTTATCACTTTAAAAGCACCCATTTAATGGCAGATGACGTAATACCATTGCTTTATGCCTTAGCCATGGCTTGTGATGGCATTGCTGCATTAATACTGGGCAAAGTATTTGATAAAGTAGGTACCAAAGCACTTGTATTTGCATTATTAATTGCCTTATTTTTTGGGCCAATGGTATTTTTGGGTGGAATGCATTGGGCTATTGCCGGAATGGTGGTATGGGGTATTGGTATGGGGGCGCAGGAATCCATTGTAAAAGCAACCATTGCACATTTTATTCCTCCGGAAAAAAGAGGAACTGCTTTTGGCGCTTTCAATGCTGTATTTGGATTGTTTTGGTTTGTAGGTAGCGCATTGATGGGTTACTTGTATGACTTTAACATTATTGCATTGGTAACCTTTTCCATTATTGCACAATTGATTGCTGTAATTTTTTTAATGATCATTTCAGGTAAAATGCAACAATATTTTTTAATACAAAAAAGTTCATTAACCCATGTATAAAATTCCTGAAAACCAGCAACATGTATTTAATGCAGTTGCATATATGATTGAAAAAAAATTGTTAGATATACAATTGCAACTCATTGCACACCACAATCCGTTAAAACAAGTATCTATTCAATATGACCCTATCAAAGATGAACAATTACTTAACAAAATACATGAAAAATTAAACGCACTCTATCAATTACTGGCAGAATTTTGTGTAGCCTATCAGGTGCCGATACAAACCGTTAATTTTAAAAAAGAACTGAATGTTAAGGCCAATTTTTTATGGGAAGATATTACAGGAGCAAGTGCAGCCTCAATGAAGGGCTATGGCATTACCGACCCAGATTTAATGAATGATTATCAACTAAAAAATAATGCATTTACAGATAGCATTAATGAAATGATACGAACGTTAAACTAATCAAACAACCAATACATTCAATTTAAAAAAGCAAAATATGAAAATTTCAAACATTTATGCAAGGGAGGTTTTAGATTCAAGAGGGAACCCAACTGTAGAAGCAGAAGTTACCATTGAAGCACCATTAAAAGGAAGTAAAAAAATGGTGCGTAACATTAAAGGCCGTTCCATTGTACCTTCCGGAGCCAGTACCGGCGAAAGAGAGGCCGTAGAATTACGCGACAATGATCCCAAACGATACGGAGGTAAAGGTGTTACAATGGCTGTAAACAATGTAAACAAAATCATTGCCAAACAATTTACAGGAAAAATATTTGCTACGCAGCAGGCGATGGATAATGCACTCATAACATTAGATGGCACACCCAACAAAGCCAAATTAGGCGCCAACGCAATTTTAGCTGTATCAATGGCTTATGCACGTGCTATGGCTACTACTTTAGAAATGCCACTGTACCGTTTTTTAAATACCTCAGGTAAATTCACCATGCCTGTACCCTGTATGAATGTGATCAATGGTGGAAAGCATGCCGATAATAATGTAGATTTTCAGGAATTTATGATTGCCCCCCATAATGCAACATCTTTTAAAGAAAGTATTCGCATGGGTGAAGAAACTTTTCATGCTTTAAAATCTATTTTGAATAAAAAAGGTTATTCTACCGGAGTGGGTGACGAGGGGGGCTTTGCGCCGAATTTAAAATCGAATGAAGAGGCGGTTGAAATTATTTTAGAAGCCATCCAAAAAGCCGGCTATACACCCGGGAAAGATATTTCAATTTGTATAGATCCGGCTACCAGTGAAATGTGGGAAGATGGGCAGTATGTATTTTTTAAATCTACCAAACAAAAAATGAGTTCAGAAGGACTATTAAAAATTTGGGAAAGCTGGATCAATCAATACCCCATTATTTTATTAGAAGACGGCATGGCCGAAAACGATTGGGAAGGATGGAAATTATTAACTGCACAATTGAAAAATAAAGTTGAACTAACTGGTGATGATATTTTTTGCACCAATCCATCTATCTTACAAAGGGGTATTGATGCGGGTATAGCCAATTCGGTGCTAATTAAATTAAACCAGATAGGTACTGTTACCGAAACCATCGAAACAATAGACATGGCTTACAAAAACAAGTACAATTGCTTTATTTCTCACCGCAGCGGTGAAACAGAAGATACCACAATTGCTGATTTAACTGTTGCTATCAATGCAGGCCATTTAAAAACAGGCAGTGGGTGCAGAGGTGAGCGCATTGCTAAATTCAATCAATTACTTCGCATTGAAGATGAATTAGGCAAAGCAGTAAAATTTGCAGGCATTAAAGCATTTAAAAATAAATAATATGATAGATACAATTATTCAACAAGTACAACATCCCTGGCATATTTCAATTGGTGATGATGTACCCAATGTAGTAACTACTATTATAGAAATACCTAAGGGCAGCAGAATGAAATATGAATTGGATAAAGCATCGGGCTTACTTCGATTAGACAGGGTGCTTTATTCTGCCATGTATTATCCCATGAATTATGGATTGGTACCACAAACCTATTTTGATGATGGCGACCCTCTTGATATTTTGGTAATATGCTCATTCGACATTCAGCCGCTGTGTGTGGTAGATGCCCGCATTATTGGCATAATGCACATGGAAGATGAAAATGGTATTGATGATAAAATAATAGCAGTTGTACACCATGATCCGGCCTATCATCATATTCAGGATTTGTCTGATATTCCCGATCACCACATGGTAGAATTGAAAAACTTTTTTGAAGGATACAAAGCTTTAGAAAACAAGGTGGTAACCGTTGGTGATATGTATGGAAAAAAAGAAGCACAAAACTGTGTACGTAGAAGTTACCAATTGTATAAAAATAAATTCGGCATCAAATAATCATCCATATTTATACTAACATACTTACCTATAACCTGAATCAACTTGCCATATAAACAAACCACTGATTCAGGTTATTTTACCCACAACTTTCAATACCATAATTATGAAAATTGCTGTATTTAGTGATGTGCATGCCAACCTTCCAGCATTAAAAGCTGTTTATGCGCATATTGAAAATCAGCAACCAGATGCTATTTACTGTTTGGGCGATTGGGTAAACCAAAATATATGGAATAATGAAGTAATTGATTTTATGCAACAACATCATATACCCAGCGTATTAGGCAATCATGATGAAGGTATTGGTAACAACAAAGCAAAATATCCATTTTCGTTCGGCAGCAGAGAAGAGATTGATTGGGGATTGGATGCTATTCAATATTCGTTACAACAAATAACAGAAGATCGTAAAGCAATTTTACGTGCATTACCATTAAAACTAAAAGTAAAGTTAGTAACCGGCCAACACCAACGCACCTTATTGTTTGCACATGGAACACCAAAAAGCAATACAGAGCGTATCTATCGTTTTTACAAACAAGCCGAACTATCGAAAATATTAGATGATGAAGCGGCAGATGTGTTATTGATTGGTAATACCCATGCATCATTCCATAAACAAATAGAAAGAAACAATAACGGTGAAAAGACCTACCAACACATCATTAACCCTGGTTCGGTTGGTAGTCCTAAAGATGGAAGCTGGCATGCCTGTTACGCCATGATTGAAATTGACACTGAAAAAGATATCAGGTATGATTCCGATGCCTTGCAAGTTAACTTTTATCGATTAGATTATGATATTGATACAGTAATTAAAGGCATCAAAAACAGCACGTTACACATTTATTATGCAGTTCGGCTATTAAAATATTAAACCATTATATAATTATTTGTTATGAAAATTGCAATGATCAGCGATATACATGCCAATTTACCTGCCTTGAAAGCAGTATTAAAAGATATAGAACAACATCAACCGGATACTATTTATTGTTTGGGCGATTTGGTGAATTTTGCAGGTTGGGATAATGAAGTAATTGATTTGATAAGAAAAAAAAATATACCCTGTTTGCAAGGCAATCATGATGAAGGTATTGGAAATTCAAAAGATTTTTTTTCCTACTCCTTTTCTAACCAGGCACAACAGGAATTTGGCATACAATCTATTCAATTAGTGAACCGACAAATCACCCATACAAATAGAACCTATTTGCAAAATTTACCCTTCCTGTTTAAAATAGAATTGAAAGGGCTATACAATAACATTCGCTTGGCAATGGTACATGGCAGCACCACTTCCAATTTAGAATATGTTCAAGAAAGCACAAATGACGCCTATTTATTAGAAATGATGGATAGTATTGATGCTGATATTTTATGCATGGGCCATACCCATAAACCCTGGCATAGGGCTATCTTTTGCGAATCGGAAAATAAAAAAATATATCGACATGCAATCAATGTTGGTTCCGTTGGTAAACCAAAGCAAGGAAACAATAAAGCATGCTATACACTCATTCATATTCAACATGAATCCGTATTAACAGAACCCACAGCTATACAGGTGCAATTTGAATTTGTAGATTATCCTGTAAAAAATGTAATCAAAAAAATTGCTGCAAACGGCTTGTCTGATGCTTATAATAATTTTCTTTTAAACGGATAACTTTTATGCCCACTAATAGTGCATACATACAACTTTTGTTGCAAACAGCTGACCAATTAGAGCAAAAAAGCCTGGTGGATGATCTTGTTCAATTACAAAAAAAATTGAATGATGAAGAAATCAATGTTGTTATTACCGGTATTTTTAAACGAGGTAAATCAACGCTAATCAATGCATTAATTGGTGAAAACATTATGCCAACAGGTGTGGTACCTGTAACAGCCATCATTACCATTTTAAAATATGCAGCTTTTTCGGCCATAGAAATTGTATATAAAAATAAAACATCAGAAAAAAAAGCATTGCATTGTTTACAACAATATGTAAGCGAAGAAGACAACCCTGAGAATATAAAAAATGTTTCCCACGTTATTGTATACCATCATGCACCTTTACTTCAACAAATTACAATTATAGATACACCGGGTGTTGGCTCTTCATTTGAACACAACACAGATACTACCCTACAATTTCTTACCAAAATTGATATAGCCATTTTTGTGTTGAGTGCAGACATGCCTGTTTCAAAATCGGATATTGAATTTTTAACACAATTAAAATCACAAATTAAAAATATTGTTTTTGTAGAAAACAAAAAAGATTTACTGAATACAGCCGATTTAGAAAAGGTAATTACCCATAACAAAAAAATAATTGCACAACAATGCAATATGACAATGGAAAACGTTACGGTTATTCCAATATCTGCTTACCAACATTTACAAGGCAATACCGATGAATCAGGTTTTAAAAACTTAGTAGCAGTGCTAGAGAAAAACATTACCCAAAATAAAACGTCTATCCTACTACAAAGCACTGCAAGGCAATTGGCTCTAATTGAACAGAGTTTACAATCGCTTATCCAACTTAGGATTGATAATTTGCAAATGCCTGTGCAGGAATTGTATCAAAGAATGAATCATTTTCAATCAACACAATCAGTATTACTAAATGAAATAGAAGGTTTTCAAGCCATTTTGCAACACCATATTCAAAAACTCAATGAAACAGTACATACCCATTGCAACGATAAAGCTAAAAATATGGAAACAGATGTAATTGCACTGATAGAAAGTTATTTACATCCCGCCTATCAATTGTTGAATAAGCCGGAGCAGCAGCAATTAATTAAAACACTCAATAAAATGATACGCAGTAGCTTTGAAAAATTAAAAACTCAATTAGAAGAAAGTAGCAAAGCACAATTCAAACAAATATTGGAGCAATATTTATTCAATTCAAAAAACATTTTACACAATATTGCCATTCATTTTTCCGGCTATTTGAATACAGGCATTGAAACCATTGTTGAAAAATTTGACTGGAAAGCATATACTGCATTTTATATTACTTTAAACGGATTAGACAAAGAAGTCATCCTTACAAAAAACAGCACACACTTCATGTTAAGCAAAAAAGACAAAGAAAAATATATTTCAAAAGCAATTTTAGAACAATATCATGAAATTATTATTCATAATACTGCAGCCATTATTTACGAAGTACAGTATAAAATCCAGGAATCGTTCCGCAAATTCAATGCTGATTTTAAATTGAAAGTGCAACAATTACTGCAAACGCTGGAACAGGAAATGAGCACAACCATGGAAAAAACAAAAACCTTGAATTTTAATACCAAAGAAAGTATTGCCACTTTAGAAAATATAAAAAACAGGTTAAACAATTTTTCAAAAACCGGTTAATATGGACGCACAAACCTTGTTAGATTTAGAAATACTGGAATCAACAGATGGCAAAAACAATCATTTATTCCATTTGCTGAACCATACCATTACGCAAGGTGGCGAGGATGTATTAAAACATAAAATAACGCAGGCATTCTTATCTTTTCCTGCTATTAAACAGCAGCAGCAAATTATACAACATTGTATACCACTTGTACAACAATGGCGTGCCATCATTCATGAAAAAGATATCGTTTCTGCAGAGTTATACCTGCAATCCAATATTCAAATCAACGAATTGGAACCAAACGTTTATGACAAATGGATCGCGAAATTATTTAAATGGCAGCATCCCGATTATTTTCATTACGTGCATACCAATATTGTTTCACTACAAAACCTGCTGGGTAATTTAAATGAATTCATTAGTCAGAACCCAATTATTACACAATTATCTACTGAATATATATATACACCGATACACAATATCTGCACAAGCACCTTTGCACCCAATACTACCGCCCTATCAAAAAAAGAGGAATTTGCGACGCTATCCATTGATGAACAATTGAGAAAGCACAAAGCGAATTATATAAAAAATATTTTAGAATGGATATATGAAGCTGATGCAATTATGTCGATGGCGCAAGCCTGTATAGAACACAACCTGCAATTTCCGGAAATAACAGAAGCATGTGGAATAGAAATACATAATTTTAGGCATTTAATGATAAAAGATCCTATTGTCAACGATATATTATTGACGCAACAAAACATTTTGTTTGTAACCGGCCCGAATATGGCCGGTAAAACTACTTATTTAAAAGCCATTGCACATGCTTTATTATTATCGCATATAGGTATGGGCATACCGGCAACTGTAGGTAAAATTGGAGTTTTTAAAGATTTGTTTTCATTTATTGGCATCACCGACAGTATCAGTAAGGGTGAAAGTTATTTTCAGGCAGAAATTAACAGAATAAAATTAATGGCAGAATGTTTACAGAAAAAACAGGCAGTTGCCGTTATTATTGATGAAGCTTTTAAAGGCACGAATATTAAAGATGCATTGGATTGTACTATACTATTTACAGAATTATCCTTGCAATGGAGCAGAAGTTATTTCATTATCGCCACGCATTTAACTGAAGTGTATACCGACTTTAAAAATAATTCGCACATTGCCTTTTACTATTTTGAAACAAAGCAGGAAGCTGATCAGTTAATTTTTGATTACAAATGCAAACCCGGCCTTTCTGAACAAAGATTGGGTTTAGCCATTTTCAAAAAAAACGGACTACCGCTATTGATGACACCCAAAGAACGAAATTAAAATTTTAACCACAACTACAAATTTCTAAAAACACTATCTTTAAAACAAGTTTTGCAATAATCGTTTAAATGTTAATTATGAAACCAACTGTTTATGCTGCCGGAGGAATTGTTTGGAATGAAAATAATGAACTGCTCATGATACGCAGGTATGGGAAATGGGATTTACCAAAAGGCCATTTACAAAGCAATGAAACACTAGAACAATGTGCTTTACGGGAAGTAAAGGAGGAAACGGGTTTAAAAACCCTTGAAATAATAGATAATGCAGACATTACACATTATGAATACTTTGATAACGATTTGCACCAGGAAGCCATTAAAAAAATTCATTGGTTTGAAATGAAAACCATTACGCATTTAGATGTAATGCCCGAACTAGAAGAACAAATTGAATAGATACGCTGGATTGTTAAAGATGAAATTGAAAAATACCTTTATAATTCTTATGATAATGTAAGAAGTATTTTAAAAAAATATATTAAAAAATAAATTTATTCATAAAATACTTCAAATTAATTTCCAAATTTTAATATTAATTACCCATGAAAGAGTGCCCATTTTGCTTTAAAGTAATTATGATTATTATTTTGAAACTGAAAATTTTGCCGTTATTTATAATATTTCACCCATACTGCCTGGGCATTCGCTGGTTATTCCAAAACAACATAAAGAAAGTTTATTTGAATTATCGGAACAAGAACTGGCTGAATTTATGTTGTTAGGAAGAACTACTGCCCAATTTCTATCTAAGGTTTTTGAAAAAAATGCATTTAATTAGGCAATACAGGAAAGAGAAATTGCCGGCCAATCAGTAGCACATTTACACATGCATGTTGTACCCAGAAAATTAGGCGATATGGTAAACCCGGGCGATTGGTATCAACACATAGAAAAAATTGAATCGGGAGATATTGATACCTATGAACGTTATAGATTGTTGGAAGATTTATTACACAAATTAACTCAAAAAATTAAAACAGGAAGCTATACAATTGGGTTATAGTAAATAAAATAACGGAAAGTAATTTGCGTTAAATGTTGCCATGAAAACTAAAAGTACAAGTGTGCGACGCAACTGTTGATGCCCAAAGTATTAGAAGCCGGTAACAAAATTATTGCTTGTTCGGTAATGCAAATGCCACATAACTATCACCGGAAGGTTTTTTTAACTTTCCGCCACCACAGGCAATTACTACATATTGTTTACCATTCACCGCATAAACGGCAGGTGTGGCAAAACCACAAGCGGGTAAATTTGCCTCCCATAATAATTTACCGGTACGTTTATTAAATGCACGAATTTTGGCATCACTGGTGGCAGCAATGAACAGCAAGCCGCCTGCCGTTACCACCGGCCCGCCATAATTCTCAGTACCTGTGTGTGTGCCTTTTGCTTTCCATTCCGGATAATCACCTAAGGTATCTTTCCACAAAATTTTACCTGTATTTAAGTTGATAGCAGTTAAAGTACCCCAGGGAGGCGCAACCGCAGGATAACCTTCTTTGGTTAAAAATTTATTGTAGCCGGTAGAAGCATAGGGTATACTATCCCACTTCGTCATTTTTTTTAACGGTGCTGTATACTTTTCCTGTTGTTGTGCTTTAATATTCAGCACATAAACAGCCAGTGCATTTTTTTCTTCGTCCGTTAGTTGTTGAAAGGAAGGCATCATTCTTCGTCCGGTAGTTATCAAATCTACCAATTGGTGTTGCTGATACTTTTTATTGATTTGTAAAAGAGAGGGATAATTGCCGCTTCCCTGCATTGCAGGGCCATGACAAGCCATACAATTCGTTCTAAATAAACGTATACCGGCCTGTAGCTTTGTTTCAAATGACGGTATTGTATGCTTTGCATTTACCATAGTTAATATCCAGGGCATTTCACTGGCATTTACATACAATATACCCGTTGTTGGATCGGCTGCCGGGCCTCCCCATTCGGCACCACCATCAAACCCGGGGAAAATAATAACACCCTCTTTAGAAGGTGGTGTAAACATATTATCTGATTGGTAACGGGATAGTCTTTGTTTTAGTTCAGATAAAGAAGTGTCAGGAATTAAATGATTCAAATCTTTTTCAGTAAGTATTTGCCTTGTAAAAGGAACCGGTAAAACAGGAATAGGTTGTGTTGGCGAAGGGCGTTCGCCGGTTAATTCACTATAAGTTGGAACGGCTTGTTCTTTAACGGGAAAGACAGGTTCACCTGTTAATCTGTTGAATAAAAAAACAAAACCAGTTTTAGTAGGTTGTGCCACAGCATCAATTTGTTTACCGTTGACGTTTAGGGTAAGCAAGGCCGGTGCCGTTGGTAAATCTCTATCCCACAAATCGTGGTGTACGGTTTGATAATGCCAAATCTCTTTACCATTATTAGCATTTAAAGCGATGAGTGTATTGGCATAAAGATTATTACCCAAACGCAAACCACCATAAAAATCATATACGGCAGAACCTGTAGGAACGTACACAATACCTTTTGCTTCATCCATACTAAAACCGGCCCAGGCATTGGCACCACCTACATGCAGATAGGCGGTAGCATCATCCCATGAATGAAATTCAGGCTCTCCAGGATGTGGAATGGTATGAAATATCCAGCGCAACTGGCCGGAATGAACATCATAAGCACGCACATCACCGGGTGCTGCGGGCATTTCTTCTGCTACACGGGTACCAATAATAATCATGTCTTTGTAAATAATACCCGGTGTGGTGGAAGCCAGGTACAATTGTTGTGCCCGTGAACCTAAATCCTGATGTAAGTCAATGCTACCACCGTTACCAAATAAAGCAATCGGTTTCCCATTGATGGCATTTATGCAATACAATTTAGCGCCGGCAGCATAGAATATACGCCTGTCGCTTGTTCCATTTGCGTAATAAGTTACCCCTCTGCAAACATTCATCATAAAATAGCCGTTGGCTTTACCGCCATTTATTGTATCGGGCAAAGGATTAAAATTCCATTTTTGTTGCCCGTTAGCTGCATTGAGTGCAAATAATTTTAATTGTGGAGAAACACCATATAAAACACCATCAACAATAATTGGATTTACCTGTATTTGGGTAGATTCGCCGGCATCGCCACAATGGTACTCCCAAACCGGTTGCAATGAAATAACATTATTGGTATTTATTTGTGTAAGCGAAGAGTAATGATTATTCTCTTTGTTGCCGCCATATACCTGCCAGGAGTTATATAGTGCCTGATTGGAATGGCAGGCTATTAACCCCGACAATAGCAGTACAGTAATACTTTTATGGATTGCTTTGCTGAAAAACATTTTTTTATTCATTTTTGATAGTTGAATTTTCTTTTAAAAAAAAATTAAGCTATGAATAAAGTTAGCAGTAATTTTAAAGTAAAGCTAAATGGGATTAAAGTGGCAATTTTGAAATTGCCAAAATTTATGCGCTGGAGTGTCGGTTCTTTTTCCCGCCTGTTTGATTAAAATGATAGTGACAAATGAATTAGAAATAAAGCATTGTGTATTTTGGAAAATCTGTGAAATTTTCACAAAAAGTATGATCACAACAAAAAAAGCAACCTTTTGCAAGATTGCTTTTTTAAAGCTTTTGTCGGGTGGACTGGATTAATGTTTATCTTATTTTTATATATTTTATCATTGTTGCCCGACTAAAATCGGGTTTGTAAATACTGTAGCCCTTTACAGTCAATGGTTACAGGTTAAAAATGTGTTGTTTCAATATTGGGGGTAGTTGCCCCCCTTTTTTATGTTGCAAAAGCAAAGGAGGCATTGTGCGTTTTCCTCCATGCTTTGTAACTGTCTTTTATGAAGTCCGGCAACGCCACATAACTCATCAGGTGCAGCCGTATTACCGTAATCATATTGGCAAATGATTTCTTTGTTGCTGCTTTCTTTCTTATCACTACCATCAATAGTTGTGCAATCAGCACGCAGTACACTTGCATCTTAACGGCATTAGTGCTGTTGCCCCAAAAGTACCGCAACGGAAAATTCTGTTTTATCTGCTTGAATAACAATTCTATCATCCAGCGGTTTTTATAAATGGTGGCTATTTGTGATGAAGGCAGCGTAAAGTTATTGGTGACAAACACATATACTTTACCCTCTTTCGGTTTAAAAGTGATGCGCCTTAGCTTTAAACGCTGCATCTCTTTGCCATTTTGCTTGACCGCCACTGTAATGTATTGCTCCTTCAATATGCCACTTGCATTCTTCTTTTTGGTTTTGTCTGTCAACACCTTGGTTACATGATAATCCGCATTGTCTTTCATACGGGTTACAAACCAGATTTTTTCATTCGTCCACCTGGCAAATTGGTGATACACCGTATAAGCTTTGTCAAACACCAGCCAGCTGTTGGCGGCGAGTTTTAAATGAAAAAGAAACTTACGGTCATGCTCTTTAGCTTCTGTCATCTGCACAAACTCGGTATCACCGCTAAAGGCATCCATCATGGCATGTACTTTAATACCACCTTTCTTTCTGCCGCCATCAATTCGGTTGCAGCCAACACCTCGCAGAATGTCACTGAACAACTGGATAGTACTACTGTCAATCACTTTTAAGTTCCTTATACTTAAACCTTTCAGGCGGGCTGTCCGAGATAAAACTGTGATATTGCTTCAACAGTTCCTCGTAGATGGTTTCAAATACAATAAAGTTGCGATTATTATTGGCATCGGAAAGTATGCTGCGTGCAGGAGTTTTGTCAAACCCCAGATGCAACAACTTGCCTTCACACCCCAGCAATCCTTCACATGTTTCTCTGAGACCATTACAATAACTGAATACACCGTACAACTGGCTTACAAGATGTATGCGTAATGACAATTTTTTATAATATCGGTTTGCCTGATGCTTCCTGCTCACTTTGTAAATCAAAGAACCGGGTATCACCTCTAAAATCTGTGATAAGAGCGGCTGTCCGACAAAACTTTTATCTTTATCCATATGGTTTGTTTGTTGTGTGGTAACTCAAACATAACCATTATGGGTGGTTCAAAAGAACTGCCCTTTTATTTATATTTTAATCGGACAATAGTGATATTTTATTCAATTTGTAAAACAAAATACTTAAATAATAGCCATTGGGGAGATGTCATTTTGGGTTGTCTATAATGATTATTATTTTTATATTTAGGCCTTTGTATTGGATGAGATTTAGGCAAATTTTCGAACACTATCTCATGGACAATATCAATTTTTACAACTTATATGGCATCATAAAAACGAAGAATGTATGTTACACAGAGATATAAAAAGTTGAAAATTGGGCAGCCTGTAGTGTCATAACACTTGGCGATTTTACGTAATGCGGATGTAGTGAATGCAATCCGTAATAGCAAAACTATTTAGTACTCAATTAATTATACTCGTATTAAGGAA
>JAKAKY010000174.1 GCA_021824365.1 Bacteroidota bacterium
ATATTGCAGACCTTTATGTTGTATATGCAATAAATTACCGGGAGAAAATCCCAGCAAAATAGCTGTAACAAAAACCAATAAGAACGATAAAGTAAAATACTTATTCATGCGTTCAATAATAAAAAATTAACTCCCAACCACTCATTACTACCTTTCAGTGGTATTTAATAATTTTTTAAAAAAAATCTGCTTATTTTCATTAAAAAATGAATTTAAAAAAGCAAAAAATATCATAATTCGATTTTATAAACGGCAGGATAAATAAAATATTGTACGGATATACTAAAATACATTAAATTTTTAATAAAATATTCCTGCAAACCAATTCGCATAATTATCTGTAACATCAGTTCAATACAATCAAACCTGAAAACCAGTAAAATCTTCAAAATGGGCATAATATACAGGTTCTTAATTCGATCAGTTTTATCTTTATAGAGACGTACTACACCCTTAAAATGCTGCTTTTTAAGTATATAATTACCTTCTGAATGATTATAAATGGCTTAAAAGCTAATTTAAAGGAATCATTCAGGCAATCCGGTAAAAAAATAGACTAAATTAGAAATTCATATTTGCTAATTCATTATAAACCCAACTAAGACTAACCAATATGCAAAGGCTTAAAAAAATTACATACATCTTCGTTTTGCTACTTGCCATTATTTTTTTAAATAACCCAACAATTACAGCCCAACAAAAAAACACGTCAACAACACCCGAAAAGCCGAAATATGGCCTTGATTTATATAATGGTATGCATTGGCGTAATATTGGCCCCTGGCGTGCAGGAAGGTGTTTGGCTGTGATGGGATTACCCAATGAACCACATACTTATTATGCCGGACAAACCGGTGGAGGCGTATGGAAAACCGTGGATGGCGGCAATACCTGGAAATGTATTTCAGATTCATTTTTTACCTCCAGTTCAGTAGGCGCTATTGCAGTAGCGCATACTAATCAAAATATTGTATATGCCGGCACTGGAGAAGTAGAAATGCGGAACAATATTTCATTTGGAGATGGTATATACAAATCGACTGATGCGGGTAAAACATGGAAGCATATTGGCCTGGAAAAAACCTATGCCATTGGAACCATTGCCATTAATCCGGAAAACGACAATCAGGTTTATGCTGCAGCCATGGGTAAGGTTTACGGAGCCAATAAAGAACGTGGTTTATACCGTTCCAACGATGGAGGTAATACCTGGCAAAAAATTTTGTATGTGAACGATAGTACCGGTTGTGTGGATGTGAAAATAGACCCTGTAAATCCACTCATCATTTATGCATCAATGTGGCAGGCTTATCGCACACCTTATTCATTAAGTAGTGGTGGTAAAGGTTGTGGTTTGTATCAATCGATGGATGGGGGAAATACCTGGCAATTACTTTCTGAAAATCCGGGTATGCCGAATGGTTTAAATGGAAAAATAATTTGCACCATTTCACCCGTACAACATGAAAGGGTTTGGGCAATTGTGGAAAATGCGAATAGTGGTGTATTCCGTTCAGATGATGGAGGTGCAACCTGGCAGTTAGTGAGTACTAAAAATGATTTAACCCAACGCCCATGGTATTTTAGTCAAATTTTTGCCGATACTAAAAATGCCAATACCGTTTATGCGTTAAATGTTGAATTTTGGAAATCGATTGACGGAGGTGTGCATTGGAAAAAAATTGCCAATAGGCATGGCGATAATCATGATATGTGGATTAACCCAAATAATCCGAACAACTGGATTATGGGTGATGATGGTGGCCCCCAAATTACCTATGATGGCGGAAAGAATTTTACCATACCCAATTTACCTACAGCACAGTTTTACCATGTGAATTTAGACAATGAATTTCCTTACCATGTGTATGGTGCACAACAAGATAATACCAGTGTTCGTATAGCCAGCCGCACCGCCAATGAAGGAATTGGCATACGCGACTGGTACCCCGTTGCCGGTGGTGAAGCCGGTTATATTGTACCCGACCCTCTAAATGCTCAAATTACTTATGGTGGTGAATATGACGGGCAACTTAGCACCTACAATAAATCAAATGATCAAAACAGAAACATCTCCGTTTATCCTGAACAGCATAGCGGCGAAGGGGCCGTTGTAATGACATACCGCTTTAACTGGACTTATCCCGTCGCCTTTTCCCCTTTCAATCCTAAGAGGATGTATGTTACTTCTAATCATGTACATCGAACAACAGATGGTGGTCAAACCTGGGAAACCATAAGTCCTGATTTAACAAAAAACGATCCCGCTACCCTTCAGCCCAGTGGTGGCCCTATTACTTTAGATAATAGTTTAGCCGAAGTATATGGAACTATTTTCGCTTTTGCAGAATCACCGGTGCAAAAAGGCGTATTGTGGACAGGGTCTGATGATGGATTGGTGCATATAAGTAAAGATGATGGCCAAACCTGGCAAAACGTAACACCTCCCACATTGCCTAAATGGGCACTGATTAGTTATGTAGAACCATCACACTTCAATGCTGCTACCTGTTATGTTTCTGCTACCCGCTATCAAAATGATGATACCAAACCGTATTTATTCAAAACACATAATTATGGCAAAACCTGGACAGCTATTTCAGAAGGTGTTCAAACCTATAATCGATGCATCAGGCAAGACCCTGCACATGCCAACATACTCTATTGCGGAACAGAAACAGGTATACTGATTTCATTTGATGAAGGTGAACACTGGCAAAGCCTTCAATTGAATTTGCCGAATACCCCCGTTAGAGATATTCAGGTGCAAACCCGTGACAATGATTTGGTGATTGCCACACATGGTCGCTCTTTTTGGATATTAGATGATATTACCCCCCTTTATCAGCTAAATGATGAAATGGCCAAACGCACTGCTTTTTTATTCAAACCCAAAAATACCTACAGAACACCCGCAGGAAACAACGATCCTACCCCGCCTAAATTAGAAGGACAAAATGCACCGGCTGGCGCCATTGTGCATTACTATTTCAAGAATAAGCCAGCCAAAGAAGTGCGTTTGGCTATTCAAACAGAAAAGGGAGATAGCATCATTACCTACTCTTCTCAAAAAAATTATTTTGGAGAGCCAATTACCCATGATCAACACTTTATTGAAAATCCTAAGAAAAAACAATCGGGTATTTTACAGGCAGATAGCGGCATGAATACTTTTATTTGGGATTTGCGATACCCGGATGCAAAGGCAGATACTTCCGCTACATTTGAAGGCGCATTAACAGGGCCATTGACCGTACCGGGTAATTATACATTAGCGCTTTACCTTGGCGATTCGCTTATTCAGCAACAACCAATGACCATTGTAAACGATCCACGTAATCCATTTGGTACTAGTGATTTAATGAAACAATTTGAGCTGGCACAACAAATTCATCATACGCTCAATACCATTGGAAATACCACCAAAAATATCCGGCAGATCCGAAAAAAAATCCAGGATTTTGCTGCAACCCTCTCTCATTCAGATTCTATCCACCAGTTCAATGCATTAACTAAACCTTTGTTGGACAGCTTAAGCACTATAGAAACTGCTTTAATGAATCCTAAAATTTTAGCAAGTGAAGATGATTTACGTTTTCCTGTTCGATTAGAAGAAAAATTATCAGCATTAAATATGGCGGTGCAGCAGGCAGATGCTCCTCCCACAGCATCGATGTTTAGCAGTTATGAACATTTAAAAACACAAATTAACCGGCAGTTGGATCATTATAAAGTATTGCTACAAAAAAATGTGCCTGCCATTAATCAATGGATTGCTGACCAGAAACAGCCATTCATCAACCAGATAAACCTAAAATAGTATTTCAAACCAGATTAAACCAATAATTTATGTGCCTGTTCTGACCAAAAGCTAACCGGGGTAAGTAAAAATATTTGGCATAGAATGTACATGATGTTCCTTTTATACCTACCTTTGCACTCCAAAATTTTCCCGTAAGGTTCAACAAGTGTATCCCCGTGGATGCCACCAGCAGGGTGTAATCTGAATAAAAGATTATTTATGCCAAAAGTTAAAACCAACTCAAGCGCAAAGAAACGCTTTAAAGTTACCGGAACAGGTGAAATAACCTTCCAAAAAGCTTTTAAACGCCACATTCTTACCAAAAAAACCAAAAAAAGAAAAAGAATGTTGAACAAAAAAGGCCTTGTAGGCCCTGCCAACAAAGATTTTGTGATGCGCTTATTACGTTTAAAATAACATTATTTCACTACCTCGTTACGAGAGTTAAAATATTAAATTATGCCACGTTCCGTTAATGCAGTTGCTTCAAGAGCAAGAAGAAAAAAGATTTTAGATCAGGCAAAAGGTTATTATGGTAAACGTAAAAACGTTTATACCGTTGCCAAAAACATTGTTGAAAAAGGGATGACCTACAGCTATGTAGGCCGTAAACTGAAGAAAAGAGAGTACCGCCAGTTATGGATTGCCCGTATTAATGCGGCAGTTAGAGAAGAAGGTTTAACTTATAGCCAATTTATTCACAAATTAGCTGTAAAAGGTATTGAATTAGACAGAAAGGTATTGGCCGATTTAGCCATGAATAATCCTGAAAGCTTTAAATCTTTAGTAGCTTCTGTAAAATAAATCTATCCATTTTTTTATCAAAATCATTGCCGGGCTTGTCCCGGTTTTTTGTTTTATATCATCACCTGTAGAACACCTTATTTTAATGTAAAAGACAATTCAGTTTTATTTTTGCATTAGAATGCCGGTAACAAAAAAGTTCAGCGCCCTTTAAAACACTGAACTTTTATTTTGTTACTTTTTAAAAATATTAAATATCAATAGCTTCACCATAAGCCGCTGCTGTGGCTTCTTTTATACCTTCGCTCATAGTTGGATGCGGATGAATGGCATTTAAAATTTCATGTGCAGTGGTTTCTAATTTTCTTGCTACCACGGCTTCGGCAATCATTTCTGTTACATTGGCACCAATCATATGGCAACCTAAAAACTCACCATATTTAGCATCAAAAATTACTTTTACAAAACCTTCAGTAGCACCGGCTGCGCTGGCTTTACCACTGGCAATGAAAGGAAATTTGCCAACTTTAATATCATATCCTGCTTCTTTTGCTGCTTTCTCGGTGTAACCAACGCTGGCAATTTCAGGCGTGCAGTACGTACAACCCGGAACATTATTGTAATCAATTACATCAGGTAAATGTGCTATTTTTTTTTCTGAATAAGCCATGTGTTCTGCAGCATTAATCCCTTCTTTGGCAGCAACATGCGCCAATGCCTGACCCGGTGTACAGTCGCCAATAGCATAAATACCGGGTACAGTGGTTTGTTGATATTTATCTACTATAATTTTACCCTTTTCGGTTTTAATTCCATTTTCTTCTAATCCAATATTTTCAATATTAGCAACAACGCCAACAGCACTTAAAACTATGTCTGCTTCTAATGTCATCGTACTGCCATCCTGTTTCTTAACCTGTGCTTTAACAACGTTACCGGAGGTATCAACACTTTCAACAGATGCATTCGTGAAAATTTCAATACTTTGCTTTTTATACTGTTTTTCTAATTCTTTCGAAATTTCTTCATCTTCAACAGGTACAATACGTGGCATAAATTCAACAATGGTTACCTTCGTACCCATGCTGTTGTATACATAGGCAAACTCTGCCCCTATTGCACCGCTACCCACAATAATCATACTTTTAGGTTGAACGGGCAATACCATTGCTTCACGGTAGCCAATTACTTTTTTACCATCCTGTTTTAAATTAGGCAATTCGCGGCTTCTACCACCGGTAGCAACAACAATATATTTGGCTTCTATAATTTGTTTGGTACCATCGGCAGCAGTTACTTCTACTTTTCCTTGGGCTTTTACTTTGCCGGTACCCATTACTACGTCAATTTTATTTTTCTTCATCAAAAATTGAACGCCTTTACTCATTTTATCAGCTACACCTCTGCTTCGCTGGATTACGGCAGGAAAATCATGTGTACCGGTTGCCTGTATACCATAGCTGGCACTGTGCTTAACGTAATCGTACACATTGGCACTTTTAATGAGTGCTTTGGTAGGAATACAGCCCCAGTTTAAACAAATACCACCTAAACTTTCTTTTTCTATAACTACTACTTTAAAACCTAATTGTGA
>JAKAKY010000175.1 GCA_021824365.1 Bacteroidota bacterium
GTTGATCAGCATCAGGCACCCGGTTTTGAGCCCAACCTGAAAGTGGCCTATCAATTTTTTAAGAATACCGATTTTGGCTTTGAATACTATGGGTCTGTTGGCCCCATCAATAATTTTGAACAATTGCCACAAGAAAACCACGCATTATTTTTGATATATGACCTGGAAAATAACAACGACTGGGAGGTAAATATTGGCCCCGGCTGGGGTTTAACTCCTGCAACAGATGGTTTGGTATTTAAAGTATTAATTGGAAGAAAAATAAAATGGGCGCATAAAATGCATTCCTAACGTACATGCATTGTTGAATTTACCCGTTAGGAATGCCTGCAATACACTTTTTTAATCTTCCATTTTATTTTTCAATTTTCCCATCAAAGCATAAGCATTGCCTCCTGCTAATTGAACAGAAAGCCAGTTAATATAGCCATTGGGCTTTATTTCCACATATCCATTTTGAGCAATCCCTGTTTCTACAGGCGTTGCAGCATATGTGTTCTTCTCTTTCTGTACAAATACATATTCCTTTCCGTTATAATGAACAACTGCACTTTCCGGAACCACAATGGCCTGATGACTGGTAACATTAAACATACCTTTTAAAAACATGCCGGGCAGCAAACTGTGATCAGGATGTTCAAAATGGCAATGCAACATGCCGGTTCGGTTCTCATTTACATTTTTAGTTACTAAAATTACTTCAACATCATATTTTTTAGCCAAATCACTGGTTAAGGTTACCTGCCCAACGGTGCCCTTCTGAAATAATTCTATGTCTTTTTCAAAAACTGTCATTGCAGCATGTATATCGTCAGGATTCACCAATTCAAACAAAACGTCTGATGGATTGACGTAACGACCAATATTCACATTCACTTTTGTTACATAGCCGGTAATAGGCGATAACAACTGCACCGTTCTGGAAATATTTTGAGTGGTTAATTTAGCAGGATTAATATTAATCATCCACAGTTTTTCTTCCATTCCCTTTAACATGGCTAATTGCACATTATAATCTGCTAACGACTGCTGATAGTTTTTTTTACTGGTAGCATCCTGTTCACTCAGCTCTTTTTGCCTTTGTAAATCAATTTCAAGAAACCCAAGTTTAGCTTTAGCCACCAGGTAATCTTGCTGTAATTGTACAAAACTTTGGTCTTCCATTAATGCAATCACTTCGCCCTTATGTACATTGGTTCCGGGTAACAAATGTGTGCTTTTTAAATACCCACCCAAAGGCATACTGATTGATATCATGCTTTGTGGAGGTACATCTACCATACCATTAATTGTAACAGTTTGGTGCATTATTTTTTTGACCGGTTGAACTAATTGAATGCCGGCATTACGAAATTGTGTATCATTCAAAACTACAACCGTATCTCCTTTTGGTGTATCGTTTTTTAATTTATCGGTTGATGATGAATTGTTACAGGCAACCATGAAACCGAAAACTATCAGAATATAAATAAACTTATACATATTTATTATTTTTAACTAATTTAACAAATAATGAATTTCAGAAACGGCCATTTGCTGATTATATAACGCATTCAAATAATTATTTTGTAAAGCAATAGCCTGCGATAATAAAGTGCTCCATTCAATATAATTAATGGATCCGGTTCGGTATTCCAGAGAAGCAGTTTGCATTAAAACATTAGCCTGCGCTATACCTTTGGTTTGATAATATTGCACGGCAGTAAAATACTTTTTATACAACTGTGCGTATTTATGAAAAGAAGCTGATAACTGATTTTGAATTGCAACCGTTGCAGCTTTAGTGGTTTGCTCATTAATAGAAGCTGCCTGAATACGTGCATGTTGTGCTTTTGCAAACAGAGGAATACCCATACCCAAAGTAAAAGAAGAAAAACGAGAAGAAGCATTATAATAATCTTCTACCCTGTTTTTAGAAAGTTGCCAACCTACAATAGACTGATTGTTATACCCTACCACAAAATCGGGTTGCAATTTGGCTTTCTCTACCTTTGTTTGCATAGATGCCTGCTGCTGCTGTTGTTGATAGAATTGAATAAATGGGTGATTTACTAACCCGGCACTATCTAATAAAAGTGGTGTTGCAGCTAATGTATCAGCAGGTTCAATCAATACATTTTCTTGCGTAAATAACTGCATTTGTAATTGTGTGGAAAGAATATCGGTTTTTATTTGCTCTAAACTCACGCTAATATTGCCGGCTGTATTCTCAAGGGTAGTTTTTTCCAATAAATTACTTTCGCCTTTACTATAACGTAGTGTTGCTATATTCTTGTAATAGGTATAAATACTATCTAACCTTTGCAATAAATACAATTGTGCTGTTTGATATTGTAAGGTAATATACAATTGTTCAACCAGTTTTTTTATTTCAGCTTTTTGCAAATTGGTTTGTGCTTTTGCAATAGCTGTATTGGCGATGAGCATTTTTTTTACCGAAGTATAATAGCCGGGCAAAGCAAAATTTTGCATTACCATCAACCTTGAATCAAAGAACATACTGTTATAATTGCCCAGTTCTGCACTCAATTGTGTTTTGGGCATTTCAGATGCAGCACCCTCCATTGTTTTATTATACTTTTCCTGCAATAAAGAAACCTGAATGGCAGGCGCATTTTGCAAAGCCAAATCAGTTATTTTTTTCAAAGTATATTTTTTAGTAATTTGTTGTGCCTGCAGGAAAGATGCACTTAGCAACAATAGTATTAAAAAAGCACCGGGTAGTTTACTTTTAAAATTTTTTTTCATTGGTTTCTTTTTTGTTTCAAATAATAAATACAATGATGGCAATACCAATAAGGTTAATAATGTTGCCGTTATTAAGCCTCCTATCACAACTGTGGCCAATGGCCTTTGCACTTCAGCTCCTGCTCCATTACTTAAGGCCATAGGCAAAAATCCTAATGATGCTACAGAGGCAGTCATTAACACCGGACGCATTCGTATCTGTGTTGCTTGAATAATAATTTGAATAATAGATTTGTTACCTTCTATTTTCAATCGGTTCATTTCACCAATTAATACAATGCCATTTAAAACGGCCACACCAAATAAGGCTATAAATCCTACGCCTGCAGAAATACTGAAAGGCATACTTCTTAAGTAAAGTGCAAATACACCACCGATAGCCGAAAGTGGTATAGCTGAGAAAATGAGTAATGCATACTTAATATTTTGGAAAGCAAAGTAGAGCATCAATAATATCAACAATAAAGCAACGGGTACAGCAATGCTTAACCGTTTGGTGGCTCTTTGCAAATTTTCATATTGCCCGCCATAAGTAATATAATAGCCCGGCGGAAGTTTTAATTGTTTCTCTATTTTATTATGCAATTCATTAACAATGCTTTCCACATCCCTTCCACGAACATTAAAGCCTACTGTAATTCTTCTGTGGGCATCCTCCCGTTGAATTTGATAAGGTCCGTCTTTTATTTCAATACTGGCTAAATTATTTAAGGGTATTTGTTGCCCATTTGCTACGCCAATTTGCAGATTACCAATATTGCTAATACTTTCGCGTTGTTGCTTATCTAATCTAATCACTAAGTCGTAGCGTTTATCACCTTCAAACACTAATCCTGCTGAAGCGCCTGCATAAGCTGCCTGTACGGCCATATTTATTTCATTAATATTGGCGCCATATTTTGCAATAGCATCTCTATTGTAATGAACAACAATCTGAGGAACACCGGTAACCGTTTCAACATATAAATCACGAGCCCCTTTAACCGTTTTAATAATATTACCCAATGCGCCGGCAAAATGAGCCAGTGAATCTAAATCATCGCCAAAAATTTTACAAACTACATCCTGCCTTGCACCTGTCATCAATTCATTAAAACGCATTTGAACCGGAAATTGAAAACCGGTGGATACACCCGGCACTTCTTCCAATGCTTTACTCATTTTTTCAGCCAGTTCATCAAATGTTTTAGCACTTGTCCATGTTTTTTTATCTTTCAGAATTACCATCATATCTGCCGCTTCTACCGGCATGGGGTCTGTTGGAATTTCGCCTGAACCAATTTTAGTAACCACTTTCTCCACTTCAGGAAACTGACGCAATAATACACTTGCTGTTTTTTCTGTAGTAGCAATGGTATTGGTTAAAGATGAGCCGGTAAGCAGTCGGGTATCTACCGCAAAATCGCCTTCTTCTAATTTGGGAATAAACTCACCTCCTAAAGTGGTAAGTAACCATATTGCAGCAATAAAAATAATGAAACTAATGGCCACAATGCTTTTAGGAACTTTCAAAACTTTAATTAATACAGGTTTATACCATTGCTGCAAACGCAACATCATTTTATCGGAAAAGTTTTTTTTATGATTTACTTTCTTGCTAAGCAACAAAGAGGTTGCCATGGGTACATAAGTAAGCGATAAAATAAAAGCACCCAAAATAGCAAAGGAAACTGTTTCAGCCATTGGTTTAAACATTTTCCCTTCTATCCCCTGTAAACTTAAAATAGGTAAATAAACAATTAAGATGACAATTTGCCCAAATGCGGCAGAACTCATCATTTTCCCTGCCGAAGTTTCCACTTCTTTATTCATTTGATGTTGATTCAGTTTTGCAGCATTTATATAAGTATGAGAATGTACAATTTTATGCATTACTGCTTCAACAATAATTACGGCTCCGTCAACCAACAACCCAAAATCGAGTGCACCTAAACTCATTAAATTACCGCTAACGCCAAAAAAGTTCATCATTACTACTGCAAATAGCATACTTAGCGGAATAACGGATGCAACAACAAGGCCTGCCCGTAAGTTTCCTAAAAAAACAATCAATACAAACAAAACAATTAAGGCGCCCTCCAATAAATTTTTCTCAACAGTACTAATAGCATTATTCACCATTTTGGTGCGGTCTAAAAATGGGTCTATCATTACACCTTCCGGTAATGATTTTTCAATTTCTTTAATACGTTTTTTGATATTGCCTATTACCTGATTGCTGTTCCCCCCTTTTAACATCATCACTACAGCACCAGCCACTTCGCTTTTATCATTATACACTGTAGCACCATACCTGATAGCTGTGCCATATCTTACATCGGCTACATCGCTAATTAAAACAGGTATGCCATTATTGGTTTGTTTTACTACAATATTTTTAATATCGTCTAAAGTTTGTACCAATCCTTCCGTTCTAATAAACAAAACATTAGGCCCCTTTTCTATATATGCACCACCGGTATTTTGATTATTGGCATTCATTGCCTTAAAAACATCAGCAATGGTTAATTGAAAACTCTTTAGTTTATCGGTATTTACGGCAACTTCATATTGTTTTAGATTTCCACCGAAACTGCTTACATCGGCTACGCCATCAGTACCTAATAATTGCCGGCGTACAATCCAGTCTTGTATATCTCTTAAATCGGCCAATGAATATTTTCCTTCATATCCGGGCTTGGGCCTAACAACATATTGAAATATTTCGCCAAGGCCGGTTGTAACAGGCCCCAATTCCGGCGTTGCAATACCGGATGGAATTTGCGATTGCACTTTTACCAATCGTTCACTTATTTGCTGGCGTGCCCAATATAAATCGGTGTTGTCATCAAAAACAATGGTTACCAAACTTAATCCGAAGCGGGAAAAACTTCTTTGTTCGGTAATACCGGGTACATTACGGGTTGCCTGTTCAATAGGCACTGTTATTAATCTTTCTATATCCGGCGCACCTAAACTAGGTGCTGAGGTGATGATTAAAACTTGATTATTAGTAATATCAGGTACTGCATCAATGGGTAATTTGGTAACGGAGTATACTCCATAACCAATCCATGCCATTAACAACAACCCGATAATCAGTTTATTTCTTACTGAAAACTGTATAATAGCTTGTAGCATAATAAACAAATTGCATTTAATGTTCAATAAAGCCTACAACAAGTCGGTATGGTTAATTTACTTAACTATTCACCAACATCAACAAATTGCAGATGGAATAAAATTTAGCGTTGCAGTTTTTAGATTTAAAAACAAAACTGCTCTATTTGCTATGCTAACCTGGGAGGTTGAAATATATCTTGCAAAAGCGTGAAGGAATATTCAGGGTTTTTTTCTATTCTAAAAGTTTTTTGAACAA
>JAKAKY010000176.1 GCA_021824365.1 Bacteroidota bacterium
GGATGATTTAAAGTAACTGTAACGGGTTTGTTACTCCAATTCAATACCACTAATAGTTTACTATTATTCATGGTACGCAAATAGGCAAAAACCTTATCATCGGCATTGGTATGAATTTTTGTAAAAGAGGCATTAGCAGCCAGCGCTTCATTTTCACTTCTTAAATGCAATAGTTTAGCAAAAAAGGGTACCCGTTGGTATTTATCAAATACCATGGTATCTTTATCAAAAAAGCGAATAGC
This sequence comes from Bacteroidota bacterium, assembly GCA_021824365.1. Lineage (GTDB taxonomy): Bacteria > Bacteroidota > Bacteroidia > Chitinophagales > Chitinophagaceae > Hydrotalea. Next base: position 243 of record JAKAKY010000176.1, read on the forward strand.
TCTTAAAATAGGCTCTTCCTGACCACTATAAATTAAAGGCACACTTCTTACAATAGTTTGTGTAAATACGGCAAATGGAGCATGAATAGCACCCGGCATGGTAGAAAAATCGGCTCCATTCCAGCTATTTTCATCATGATTGCTGGTAAAAAACATGCGCAGGGCATTTTTGGGAAACAAACTATCTGTTCTATGTAAGGCGCTATCAATGGCATAGGCCGGTTTTTTACCTTTCGCAATTGCTTTCATGATATTGAAATCGTACCAGGTATAGGTAGCATCAAAACCATCGGCATTTAACTCAGGTTTATCGCCTTCGGCCAACATGAAAATGTTTTTATCTTTCCTTAAAGTGGCAATACATGTTTTCCAAAAATCATCGGGTACATCGCTGGCAACATCGCAACGGTAACCATCTATTCCGGTTGAATCAATCCAATATTTCATTTGTGCAATCATGGTATCACGCAACTCATGGTTCGTATAATTTAATTTGCGTGTATCGGCCCAATCGGCTGCCATTGCCGGTTTGCCTGTACTATCTTTTACATAAAAATCCGGATGTTTGGTTAACCAATAATGATCTGCTCCGGTATGGTTGGGCACCCAATCTAATATTACTTTTAATCCTTTTTCATGGCATAAAGCCACTAAGTGTTTCCAATCAGCCATCGACCCAAATTCCGGGTTTACATCCATATAGGTACTCACAGCATAGTAACTTCCTAAACTGCCTTTTCGATCTACTTTACTAATAGGATTAACAGGCATAAACCATAAAGTTTGTACACCCATCTCTTTTAATCTGTCTAAATTTGGCTCAAATGCTTTAAAAGTTCCGGCTGCGGTATATTGCCGAACATTGACTTCATAAATATTGCCTTGCATAATCCAGACAGGATGACCATCAATGATTGCGGTATCGCTATTTGCAGATTCGAACTGTTGATGACCAGACTGATTACAGGCAGTTAAAAAAACTATAGCTGCCAAAAAACGCAAGTACGACTTCATGGTATAAAATTGATGTTTGATAAAAAATGGCAATAGTATGAAAATGCAAAAATAAAGTTCCCTACTATTGTAACCCTTTATTTTAGATGTGTAAATTAAACACAATTAAACCAGTTTTGAAAAAATTACTGTTTATTTTGATGAAAGACAATAAGCAAGCCGCTGAAAATTTAAATACTGCATTCTAACTGAATAGTTTTTTATTTGTGATAACAACAACTTAAACGATTGTAATATGGAACAAGTCCCACCCTATTATCATAACTACCTGCAATTAGATAATATATTAAATAGCCAGCTCCCTATAAGTTTTGAAAATGGAAACGAACCGGCACATGATGAAATGTTGTTCATCATTATTCATCAGGCATATGAACTTTGGTTTAAACAAATTTTATTTGAGATAGATAGCATTACTGCCATTTTCAGTAAAGAAACCATTAATGACAATACAGAAGATGCGGGCATTATTTTACAGCGTATTAAAAGAATCAACAGTATTTTACAATTATTAAACCAACAGGTGCACATTTTAGATACCATGACACCATTGGATTTTTTGTCGTTTCGAAATTTATTAGTTCCTGCATCGGGCTTTCAAAGTGTACAATTTAGGATGATAGAAGCCAGATTAGGTTTAAAAATGCAACAACGCCATCGTGCAGAATATTACAAAAGAACTAACGAAGGCGGCTTTACGATGACTGATTATTCAAGTATTAATGAAGTAGAAGCTACACCATCTTTAGCTGAATTACTCAACAGATGGTTAGAGCGTATGCCTTTTTTGAATTTAGATTTATGGAAACATTATCAGCTTGTTTCGTTGTCTTCCGCTTCATTTACTGCGCATCCTTTTTGGAATGATTACAGACATTTGTATACTGATGGCCTTAATGAACATGAACGAAATAAATTAAATGATTTTGATTTTGTATTATTCAACCAAAATAATGGCCATTTTACGGAAGAACAATGCAAAGCACTCAGGCTCCAGTTTACCGCACCTGCACTTCAATCGGCCTTATTCATTATACTATACAGGAACTATCCCTTGTTCCAAACTTCTTTTCAAATTATTGATGCATTGATTGAAACAGACCATTTATTAAGTACCTGGCGTCATGAGCATTTAACCATGGTACGCAGAATGATTGGTATGCGGGTTGGAACCGGCAATACAAGTGGTGCGGGTTATTTAGAAGGAGCAGCACAACAACATTTTATATTTAAAGATTTGGCCGGGCTTTCCACTTTTTTAATTGTGCGGAAAAAACTGCCGGCCCTGCCTGATGCTGTTTTACAACATTTAACATATGGCTAAGTGTTCTATTTTTTTAGTTTTAACTGTACTTCTTGTAACGGAGCAATATATATACTGCGACCGTGAGTACCTAATATAATTTCATTCGTCACAGGTTGAATAGCTATATCATGAACAGGAATACTATATGGTAGTCCGTTATTCCATGCCATAAATGTATTGCCATTGTTGGCGCTTACATACAATCCACCATCGGTGCCTACATAAATAACATTATCAAGCTTGTTGTCTTCTTTAACTACGTTGATGGATTCATAAGGTAAATCTTTGCCAATTTCTTTCCAGTTATTACCATAATCTTCACTCACAAATAAATAAGATTTAAAATCATCGTTTCTATAACCATTCAGACTAACATATACCCTTCCTTCTTTAAATGCACTGGCAGTAACCCTACTAACGTACAGCCCCTTGGGTAGTTCATTTTTTATAGATTGCCAGGTATAACCATCATCATAACTTACATGCAATGAGCCATCATCGGCTCCTGTATATAACAAACCAAACTTCAATGGACTTTCACTAATGGCAGTTAATGTACCGAATGGCACATTGCCTTGAGGCGGATTAGTAGTTAAATCGTTACTTAGTGTTTCCAAATACTCGCCTCTGTGTAATGAACGTTGAAATTTATTGCTGCCATAATATAAAATATCCTGATTATGCCTACTTAATAAAATGGGAGTTTGCCAGTTAAAGCGAAGCGGCTCTTCACCCAAATCGCCACGAGGATGAATATAAATGGTTGAATCTGTTTTTGAATTCTCCGCATCGGCAAATACGGAAGTAGTTTCAGATGCACCCGGTGCTGCATCCGCATCCGGCTCATCAACTGATGCTCTTCTGTTTTTATTGCTACGCATGTAATTACCAAACTGGAAACCGGAATAAACAGTGGTATTATCGCGCCAATCTACCTGCACCTGCATGCCATCACCACCGTTAATAGGTTTAAATGCATACGAGCCACTTGCCATCCAACCCGGATTTTCCTGATGATTAGATGGCCCAAACCAACTGCCATTGTCTTGTAAACCACCATATACATTGTAAGGAGTTTCCATATCAAACGTTACAAAATAAAACTGGCCTACAGATGGGGTATTGGCTTTAAACCAATGTGCACCATCATCATAAGTAATATTACAGCCACCATCATTACCTATAATCATGTGCCGGTCATTAGCAGGATTCATCCAGGCTATATGATGATCGGCATGGGTTAATACATTGTTGATGGGTTTAAATGTTTTACCGCCATTTTCACTCATTTCAATATCAAAACCGGTTATCACCAATTTATTATCGTTAGCAGCACTGGTAAATATTTTCCCGAAATAATAGCCATAAGTATTGTATAATTTGAGTTGTTTTTCATTCATTTTTTTCCAGGTTTTACCTGCATCTTCACTTCTGTACACTTCACAGCCAATAATAGGCGTATTAAATAAAGCCGCATTGGCATCCATTAAATAATCCCAAATACATGATGGCTTCAATGCATTGTTCATTACTTTTTCTTTAATATTTTCTGCTGTATATTTTTCCGGAATACCATTTCGGCGCTGACGTAAAAAGGCATTGAATTTTTTATTATCTAACGCCAGAAAAGTTGCTTTGGTTAAGTCTTTAAAATCGTTGATGGTATATTTTGATGTATCGTTTATTTTTTTAGCCGTATCGGGCACATGAAAATTATTATCTACCACAGCATACACCCAATTGGGATGTTGATGTGCCACAGCAATTCCAATTCTACCTATACCCTTACCCACCGGAAAACCAGCACCCTCTTTGGTAACAGGTTTCCAGGAATTACCCCCGTCAGTGCTTTTATAAATACCGCTACTTGCACCGCTTTCTTCAAAATTAGCAGCAGTTCGGGTTCTGTACCAGGCTGCAGCATACATTACCGAAGGATTTTTGGGCTGTATATCTAAATCCACAACACCTGTATTTTCATTAACGTATAAAGTTTGTTTCCAGGTTTTACCACCATCAGTTGTTTTGTAAACACCCCGCTCTTTGTTGGGAGAATATAAATGGCCTAATACAGCCACCCATGCAATGTTCTTATTATTGGGATGCAATACAATTTTACCAATATGATGACTTTCCGGCAAACCCATATATTGCCATGTTTTACCGCGATTATCTGATTTATAAATACCTAATCCGGCGTAAGAAGATCGGCTGCTATTCACTTCACCGGTACCTACCCAAATGGTGCCGGAAGCCCAATCAACAGCAACAGCGCCAATGGTAATTACAGCAACGCTATCAAATACCGGCACAAAGCTTTGTCCGTTGTTTTCGGTATACCATAACCCACCGGTTGCATAAGCCACATAAAATTGTGTAGTATTGTTGGGATTAACTGCCAAATCAACCACACGGCCGCTCATAATACCGGGGCCTACGTTTCTAAAAGTAACCTGATTAATAATGGAGTTGGCTACTAAAGCCGATTTTTTTTCCAATCCTTTCATTCTTTCTTTGGCCGGCGTAGGGGCAATTTGTGCAGTTAAGTTAATAATAACCAATAAGCATGCAGCAATAAAAGTTAGTTTCCGCATAATTTTCTCATTTTGCATTAGTTGTACGAATGTAGCGTAATACCGTAAAACTGAATTACAGAATAAAAAGTACATTCGTACAACTAATATACAAGTTATGCGCTGGTTTTTGCTACCACTAATCATTCTTTTTTATGCCAATTTGTTGGCACAATGCAAAACTTTTAAAATTTCGGACCGGGGAGATACACTAAACTGTATAGACATGAATAATAAAAAACAGGGAAAATGGCTTATTCATGTAGATGAGTTAAGAGGTGAACCCGGTTATGAAGAAGAAGGCGAATACAAAGACAATTTAAAGGGAGGCCACTGGAGAAGATATAATTTAATGGGCGATTTAATTGCAGTGGAAAATTACCGATGGGGTAATAAAGATGGGCAGCAGGAATATTTTTACAATGGCTCATTGGAACACATAGAAAGCTGGAAGGCAATTGATCCTCAAAAAAAATATGATACCATTTATGTACCCGATTTGTATGATGAATATAAAGTTGAAAAGAAAATTATAAAAATTAATTCCTATTCGGTAAAAGACGGCATTTGGAAATATTATTTACCCGGCTCTTCCTCTTTAATAAGAACAGAAACGTATAGTTATGATTCCGTTGTAAAACCTAAGCCGGTTGCATTGTATCCAAACGGGGTTTCGGCAGATAGTACCTCAGGTAATCCACTATTAAAAGATAGTTTACCCAAAGAAAAGGTGAATACCGGCAATAAGCCCAAAGAAATTTTACAATTTGAAAAAAAGAATAAAAACCGATCTAAGGTAAAAGTGCGGGATGGGGCAACCGGCAATTAGCAATTATAGTTTAAACTTTTAATAAATATAATGTAATGGGTAGCACAGCTTTTGGCATGCTACCCATTTGTGTTGCGGAGATAAGAAAACGAAAACTATTGTTATTTAAAATCTGTTGGTTTTAAGCCCTGAT
>JAKAKY010000014.1 GCA_021824365.1 Bacteroidota bacterium
TGTTTGTTTAAAAACATTCTGTCCTACTGCCGAAGTGTATATTCCAAATGTATTCACACCCGATGGGGATGGTATCAATGATTTATTAATGGTACAAGGGAAAGGAATTAAAGTAATTAAACACTTTATGATATTCAATCGTTGGGGTGAGTTGCTTTTTGAGCGGAGCAATTTTATGCCTGGTGATCCTGCTTATGCATGGGATGGAAAAATACGTGGCAAACCCGCTACACCAGATGTTTTTGTGTATGTGTGTGAAGTGTTGTGTGAAAAAGGATTACCCAATGTTTATAAAGGCAATGTTGCAATATTAAAATAAAAAAATATAAAAAAATGACTGGATTTGGTTAATCCATCACAAGGCCATTGGCCTTAAAAAATCCAACGAATATGAAAAAATGTTACTCACCCATTATTTACTGCCTTTTATTTTTAGTGTCTTTACCCTTTGTAAAAGCACAGGATTTAACGTTTTCTCAATTTTATGAGCAGCCGCTATTGCGTAATCCTGCATTAGCCGGTGTATTTACAGGCGATTTACGGGTATCTGCCGTTTATCGCGACCAGTGGGCCAGTGTAACGGTGCCCTTTAGAACAGAAGCCATGAGTATTGAATACAAAATGCCCATGCAGGGAAGTAATGACGTACTAACTTTAGGCTCTCAAATGACTTTGGATCAGGCAGGCGATATTCAGTTAAAACGCACTCAGTTTTTACCGGTAGTGAATTACAGTAAATCGTTAAGTGATGATAAAGATTCTTATTTATCCATTGCATTCATGGGTGGTCCGGTATATAGCCAATTCGATCCTACACTTATTAAAACCGGCGATCAATACCAGGGGGGTTCCTATAATCCTGGTAATCCAACATCACAAATGTTTGCCAATACAGGATACAATTATTGGGATTTAGCCACCGGTGTTAGTTTTAGTAGCAGCTATGGCGATGCCGGACGTTTTTATATAGGTGCAGGTTATGCACATTTTAATAAGCCCATTATACATTCAGTTACAGGTACTGTAGAAAATTTTTTATATCCTAAACTTACATTCAATATTGGCATAAATACTCCGGTAACTGACAGAAACCGGATAATAGCATTTGCCGATTATTTTACCCAAAACGGCTATAGGCAATTATTGGGCGGTATTTTATATGGGTTTGATTTTCAAAAATTTTATAATGATGACCCCTATACCATTTATTTCGGGAGTTTTTTACGTTGGGGTGATGCATTTGTTCCTGTAGTGAAAATGGATTTTAAGCACATGAGTGTGGGTTTAAGTTATGATGTAAATGTTTCCAGGTTAAAAACAGTCTCCAATTATCGGGGTGGTTTTGAGTTAACCGCTTCTTATCATGGCTTTTTAAAAATCAGAAATAGTACATTAGACAAATTAAGGTGTACCAGGTTTTAAAAATAGTACAAAATAAATGCGTTCAAACAAATTTGATGCAATTTTAAAATCCTGCTTTTTGCAGGTTTTTTTATGTTTCATCGACATAAAATTGCACTTTTTTCCGGATCTCTATTCTATTCAGGTATTAATAAAACAGTTATTTACACATTAAAATTGCTTTTTATCACTAAAAAGGATTAAAATATTTTTTTGGAATGTTAAAAATTTATTAATAATATTGTTTTATTAACCAAAACTAAACCCGCATACATGAAAAAAATTTATTTTTTTCTGCTCTGCTTGTTGCTATTTGCAGGACAAGTATTCGCACAAAACCGCACCATAACCGGAAAGGTTACGAATGAAAAAGGGGAACCACTTGTTGGAGTTTCCATTAATGCCTTAGGTAATGATAGAAAAGTAATTGAAACAGCAGTTACCAACGCCAATGGCATTTATTCCATAAATGTTTCAGAAAAAGTAAAAATGCTGCAATTTAGCCATGTTGGATTAGACGAACAGTTTATTCCGGTTGGTAATAAAGGAATCATTAACCTGGCATTATCTGCCTCGAGTAAAGATTTATCGGAAGTTGTTGTTACCGGATATGGGCTTCAAAAAAAATCTAATTCTACCGCTGCAATTGTAAAAGTTGGTGGCGAACAGTTGGCTGATAAACCATTTGGTTCTATTGATCAAATGTTGCAGGGAGCAGCAGCCGGCGTACAGTCGGTAGCTACTACCGGTCAGCCCGGCGCTAATCAGCAAATTAGAATCAGGGGAGTTGGTTCTTTCTCATTAAGTGCATCACAACCATTATATGTGATTGATGGTGTTGTGATGAATGGAGGAGATTTATCGAATGGTAACGGTGGTGGATTTAACATTAACCCCAGTACCAACGTTTTAGCTACATTAAATGCGGATGATATAGAAAGCGTATCTATTTTGAAAGATGCAGCGGCAACCTCCATTTATGGTTCCAGGGGAGGAAATGGGGTTATTATTATTACGACCAAGAGTGGCAAAACCGGTAAAACGCAATTTAATTTCAGTGCAGAATATGGGAATAATAATGTAATTGCTCCACCTGCACCGGGTAGGGCATTACAGGCGGCTGAATGGTTTACTTTATTAAAAGAGGGGTTAGTGAACAACAATTCAAGTCAAACTACCATTAATAATACACTGGCATCCTATGGGTATGGTAATGGGGTAGATATTCACTGGTTTGATTTGGTAACACAAACCGGTATACAAAATCAATACAATTTAAGTGCATCCGGGGGCGATGGTAAAACCAAATATTTTATATCCGGCGGATATTTTAGACAACAGGGAACAACGATTGGCACAGAGTTAACCAGATATAGTGGTAATATAAAAATTACACATGCGGCAACCGACCGTTTAAATTTTACCACCAAAGTAACTATAGGTGATGTGGTTCAAAATTCTGCATTAGCATCCAGTGGTATTTCCGGAGGAGGTGGTTATTTTGGTAATCCTGGATATGTTTCCCTCGTATTACGCCCTACTCAAAACCCTTTTAATCCCGACGGTACTTTGAATATTTCCGGCAATAATTTTGGATTTCCTGCACACTATAATCCATTATATATAGCAGCAAACGATAAAAGGTGGTTAAAAGCGCTCACTATTCTCGGCTCAGAAAATATAGAATATAAAATTTGGAAATCACTCAAATTTACCAGTAATTTAGGATTACAATACAATGGCAATGAAGAATACCAATTCAATAACCAGTTCCATGGAGATGGCTCTGGTACAGCAGGTTATGCGCTATCTGTTTATACAAGAAATTTTTTATGGAATTGGTATAATCAATTCGATTATCATTTTGATATTAATAAGAATAAAAAATTTTACGCAGATGTAAAAGTGGGTTATGAAGCCACTCGCAATGCCTATTTGCAACAACAAGGCTCAGCACAAAGTTTCCCACCTAAATTAGATTTATATTCTTCTCAAAATGCTGCAACTTCTACTCTGGGAATTCAGGTATCATCCGATTATGCTTTTACAGGTGCTTATTCAAACGCAAACATCAGTTATGATGACCGCTATTCCTTATATGGAAGTTTTAGACGGGATGGTTCTTCCAGGTTTGGGAGCAGCAATCCATTCGGTAATTTTTATTCGATAGGATTTGCCTGGAATGTAATGAATGAAAATTTCATGAAAAACATTACGGCTGTTACAAATCTTAAACTAAGGGCTTCTTATGGTACCAATGGTAATGCAGAAATCGGTAACTACCAATGGAGGCCTTCTTATGGTTTTGGATACAATTATAACGGGGTGGCCGGAGGTACCTTTAATAATATAGGCAACATCAATTTAACATGGGAGCAAAATAAACAATTTGATGTGGGTTTTGACTTGAGCTTATTTAAAAACAGGATAAACATTACTGCTGATTATTATAAAAGAAAAACGGATGGTTCTTTGCTGAATCAACAAATTTCAAGAACCACCGGCTTTACAGGTGTAATTAGTAATCTGGGCGGGTTAGAAAATAAAGGAATTGAGTTTTCCATTTCAGTAGTTCCCATTCAAACCAAAGACTTTAGCTGGCAAATTAATTTCAATTATGCCCATAATAAAAACTATGTGAGTAGTTTGCCCACAGGCGATCAATACAATCCGCAAAGCAATACATTCTTAATGCGTGTTGGTAAGCCTTTTTACTCTTTCTATACACGTGGTTGGGCTGGTGTAGACCCAAATACCGGAAGTCCGCTTTGGTATACCGACAGTACGAAATCTGCTACCACTACCTCTTTTGCTTCTGCTAAACTGTTTTTAGTGGGTAAATCTGCCTCCCCTACCGACTTTGGAGGTTTGGGAAATACTTTCACTTATAAAAACTTCACTTTGGGAATTGATTTCTATTATAATTATGGCAATTATATTATTGACAATTATGCCCGCTTTTTTACCGATGGTAGTTTCCCCACACGGGGTAAATATGCATTTATGTTGAATCGCTGGCAGAAAAAAGGGGATATTACGAATGTACCTAAATATATCTATGGAGACCCCAGAAACGGTGCAAGTGGTTCAGATCGTATTATTTACAAAGGTGATTATATCCGTTTACGAAATTTACAAGTAGGTTATCGGTTAACCGATAAAAATACATTATCTAAACTACATTTATCTGCTTTGGCATTTTATGTTCGCGGAAGCAATTTATGGACAAAAATTTATGATAATAATCTAACAAGCGATCCGGAACAGGGTGTACAGGGTTTTAACAACCAATCTGTAGCCCCTTCAAAATCGGTAACAGTTGGATTAAATCTTACATTCTAAAATTAATTTATTTTAAAATTTCAGATAATGAAAAAATATATTAAATACAATCACCTCCCAAAACTGATAGTATTGTGGGGAGTAATGCTATTATCAGCCTGCCAGAAAAGCTTTTTAGATTTAAAACCGTATAACGCCTCCGTTTTAAGCGATGCGATTAAATCTGAAGCCGATTTAAATGCTGCTGTAAATGGCTTATATGCTTCTTTAAGGGCAACCGATTTTTATGGCAGAACCTTTGCAGTTAAAGGAGATCTGATGGCAGATCATGCTTTTCTCTCCAGCCAAAATTCTGGTCGTTATACCGGATTTAATTTGTACAATATGGTGGTTACTGATGGTTATGCCAGTAATATTTGGTTTAATGCTTATCAGGCTATTAAAAATGCCAATTTGATTATTAATTCGGGGTTAGCCATTACCAATGACAATATCAGCCAATTATTTTCTGAAGCATATGCCGTGAGAGGAATGGTATATTTTGATTTGTGTAGAAATTTTGCTTTGCCCTATGCAAAAGATCCTAATGGCCCGGGTGTACCCATTGTACTTACTTTTAATCAAAATGTAAAACCCGCCCGTAGTTCCATCAAAGATGTCTATGCCCAATCATTAGCCGATTTAAATAAGGCTTATTCATTAGCAAAATTTAATCAGGGTGGAACCATGACATTCCTTAGTACCGGTCAAACAAGAAGTGTGAATTCGTCTTTTTGCTCAAAGTATGCCATTTCCGGTTTATTAGCCAAAGTGTACCAGCATATGGGCGATTGGGGTAATGCCAAAAATGCCGCTTTAGATGTGGTAAACAATGGTGGTTACACTTTAACCCCGGGTAGTGCTTTGGTCAATTATTGGAAAGGAACTACACCGCGAACAGACAGAGTAGAAACCATGTTTGAAGTTACATCTGATGCTAATAATAGTGTATCAGATGGCACATTGGCTAATCTGTATGTGCCTAAACCAATTGGAAGTTATGGTGATATTCTGGCAACACAGGATTTCTACAATTCATATACTTTAACCGATGCCAGGCGGCAGTTGTATAATCCAAGTACCCGATCCGGTCAATTGGGTATTGCCTATTATATTACAAAGTATCCTATTGATCCAATTAACTATGATGATGTAAAAATAGTACGTTATGCAGAAATTTTACTCATTTTGTCGGAAGCATATTATAATTTAAACGATCCCGTTAATGCACTTAAATACCTCAATATGGTAGCTACACAGCGTGATCCTGCTTTTGCCGGGTATGCCTCCTCCGGACCACAAATTTTAGAAGATATTTTAACCGAACGGGGAAAAGAGTTAGCATGGGAAGGTTATCGGTTCTGGGATTTTTACCGGTTACAACGTTCATTTGTAAAGCCACAGGCACAAGATGCCGCTAACACTATTATACAAAGCTTAAATGTTACGCCAGCCACCTTAAATATCATCTTTCCTATACCCAAAGATGAAGTATTGGTAAACCCCAATATTGCACAGAATAATGGGTATTAAGGGTATTGATTTGCGTAATAACGATTTAATGCGCTTACTGCAAACCATTCCGGCAAAAGGAAGTGCACAATCTAAAGGCCCGAATGATATGGGTTATATATGGCCTGTCTCAGCCAATGAACCAGCATTAAATAATCTTTGTACCGATAATTAATTGGGGTGATTATTTTTTTAGCTGATTTGTTAAAAAATAACATAAAATTCTGAAGATTATTTAGATTTTATCAAATTAGTGTATCTGTTTTTTAATTAAAATTAAGGTTATATCAATTTTTTTGGATAACCTTAATTTTTTTTGCAGCTTTTTTATTAAAATTTATGTCTTTTATTATTAATTAACCTAAATTTGAAATTCTTTTAACTTTTTTTAAAACTAAAACACAGAGAATTATGAGAAAACTGCTATTGCTTCTCATGTGTACATTGTTGACCATGGGTCAATTATGGGCACAAAATCGTACCATAAAAGGTACGGTTCTGGATGAAAACGGCAAACCTGTTGAAAGAGCATCTGTTATGGTGAAAGGTACCAAAATTGGTACGAGTACTGAGTCGGATGGAACATTTACCTTAAACGCTCCGCAAAATGCCAGGAGTTTAATTATTACTGCTTTAAACTTTAGTCGTAGAGAAATTTCGATTGAAGGTAAAACTTTGGTAGATGTAAAATTAGAGCCACTTGATTCAAAATTGGACGAAGTGGTTGTAGTGGCTTATGGTACACAGAAGCGTAAAGAGCTTACAGGATCTGTTTCTACAATTTCCGGGTCAACCATTCAAGACATTCCTGTTGCAGGACCAGATCAGGCAATTCAGGGTCAGGCTTCAGGGGTACAGGTAAGTTCCCAGTCTGGTACTCCTGGTGGCGGAATTTCAATAAGAATCAGGGGAGTATCTTCACTAAGTGCAGGAAATCAGCCATTATGGGTGGTTGATGGCGTTCCAATTATAACAAATAATTTGCAAACGATTGGGGTTGGTGGTCAGGGTTTGAATCCGCTTTCCGATTTGAATCCTGATGATATACAATCCATTGAAATTTTAAAAGATGCAGCAGCAGCTTCATTATACGGTTCAAGAGCAAATAATGGAGTTGTTTTGGTTACAACTAAACGTGGAAGCAATCAAAAAACGAAAATTAGTTTTAGCTCTCAAAACGGCATTCAATCTGTCTGGAAGAGAATTAAGCCACTATCCGGGCCACAATATATTGGTCTGGTTCGCGAGGGGGTATTCAATCGATATGGGAATTTAATTCCCGGCTCATTCGCAAATTTGGATGCTTTAATGAATGGATTATTTGGAGGAGGAAATGGTTTACTTGCAGCCGATAGTATAAAGGGTGTAAGTACCAATTGGCAGGATCTGGTATTTAGAAACGCGCCACTTCAGAATTATGAAATTAATGCTTCAGGCGGAAATGATAAAACTAAATTTTATTTTTCTGGTGGGTATTTAAATCAGCAAGGCACGTTAATAGGATCGGGATATGAACGTTATAACATGCGGATGAATATCGACAATAAAATCACAAATAATTTCACAATTGGTGGTACAATTGCATTATCCCGGTCGCAGAATACCAGGTTAGTAAATGATAATAGTATTTATGGAGTACTTTCAACTGCAATATTATTAGGCTCTAACACCCCTGCTTATAACCCTGATGGCAGTTATGGTCGAGATCCAAATTCAAGTATTGATAACCCTTTAGCAGTTGCCTACGAACCCACCATTAAGGCAATTACAAACACATTGAATGCAAATACTTATGGAGAATGGAAATTAAAACCATGGTTAACACTTAAAAGCACTTTTGGGGTTAATGCTGTTAATTTAAGAGAGTCAAGGTTTTATCCTACAACAACCAACTCCGGAAGAGGAACTAATGGCAATGGTTATCAGGCAAATACCAATTTTTATACTTTATTATGGAATGATGTATTAACTTTCAGAAAAAAAATAGATCGGGCCGGAAACCATGAATTGTCAGCCTTAATTGGTAATGAAGTACAAACATTCAATTACGAAACAATGAATGCTTCTGCCACAAATTTTCCTGGCAATACAATAACCCAGTTAGATGCAGGTGCAGTTAAATCTGGAGCAGGCTCAAGTGCTACAAGTAATGCATTGGTAAGTTTTTTCAGTAAGCTTGATTACTCTTTTAAAGGCAAATATTTATTAGGAGCTAGCTTTAGAAGAGATGGCTCATCTAATTTTGGAGCCAATAACCGTTATGGTAATTTTTATTCTGTTTCCGGAGGCTGGAATATTAGTGACGAAAAGTTTCTTCAGAATAATCGAATTATCTCTAATTTGAAATTAAGAGGCAGTTATGGTACCACAGGTAACAGGAATTTTGGAGACTTTGCAGCTTTGGCCTTAGTTTCACCCGGATTTAATATTAATCAATTACCAGGTTTGGCACCCAGGCAATTAGGAAACCCGGGTTTAAGTTGGGAAAATCGTAAAGCTGCTGATATTGGTTTAGAAATTGGTTTGTTTAATAAAGTGAACATAACAGTGGACGTATATAAAAATATCACAGACAATTTATTATTTAATTTGCCCTTGCCTCTTAATTCAGGATTTACTGATATTGCTTCCAATATTGGGCAAATTACAAACAAGGGTATAGAACTTTCTTTAAATGCTAATGTAGTAAAAATAAATAATTTCAGTTGGGACTTTAATGCAAATATTACCTGGAATAATAATCGGGTAACCAAATTAAGCGGGCAGCCTTTTGCGGCAGGTTTTACAAGCTGGGTGCAGGAGGGGTATGCATTAGGTTCTTTTAGAGGCTTTATTGTAGATAAAGTATTTCAGTCGAAATCTGAGATAACAAGTGCTCCATTTCAAAACACACTCACTTCGCCAGGTGATTTGAAGTTTAAGAGTATCACAGGAGGCTCAGCTATAACCGGTGCAGATCAAACCATATTAGGCAATGCACAACCATTATATTTTGGGGGCTTTAATAATACATTCAAATATAAAAATTTTGAATTTTCAGTATTTGCTCAATATCAGGTTGGCAATCTAATTTATAACAATACACGTGCATTTGCTGAAGGTATGAATAGCATATTTGGCCAATTTGCTACTACTTTAAATAGGTGGACTCCTTCAAATCCAACAACTAATATCTGGTATCCCAGAGCGGTTTTTGGTGATCCTAATAATAATAGAAGAACTTCTACCAGGTTTTTGGAAGATGGTTCTTATTTAAGATTAAAAACTGTAACAATTGCTTATTATTTACCTCAAAGTGTTTTGAGAAGACTGACTATATCTTCTATGCGGTTTTATGTTCAGGGGCAGAATTTGGCAACTTTTACGAAGTATAGCGGATTTGATCCTGAAATCAGCACTTTTGGTGAAACCACAACTGCTGCTGGAACAGATTTTTTAACTGTACCCCAGGCACGCACTGTATCATTAGGATTAAATGTCACCTTTTAATTTATTCAATTGTAATTATATGAAAAAAATATTATATTTAATTATTTTGGTGGGAAGCGTTTTTTTGAGTTGTACGAAAGTAATTACAAATCAAACCCCGCAAAATGATATTGAAGCTACAAAACTAAATGATCCCGCCAGCATTCGAGCTACACTACTCGGTGCATATAATGCTTCTTTAAGCGGATTTTATATGGGATTACGCTATTTTGTTTTTGCAGATATGTATGCAGATAATATATCACATGTTGGTACCTTCCCAAGTTTTGCACAAATTTTCAATAAATCTATTCTTCCTGATAATGTAGAAATTAGGAATATGTGGACTCAGATATATTCCGGGATAAATAGATGTAATACAGTGATAGCAGCTGCTACTGCCAATACAGCCACTACTTTTACCGATAAAAATCAGGTAATTGCCGAAGCTAAAGTTTTGCGGGCATATCACTATTTTAATTTGTTACGTTATTGGGGGGGCAATGAAAATGGTTATAACCAGGGCCCGGACGCAAATGGGAAATCCTGGGGAGTTCCTATAAGAATAAATCCAACTTTAACTGGAAATGATGCTGCTCCAATAGCAAGATCATCTGAAGATGATGTTTGGAAACAAATTTTGGCTGATTTAGATCCTACTCAGGTTATTGCAAATTTGGCAGTAACCAACTCTGCCAATAGCAGTTATAACTGGAGAATTGATCAAAAAGCTGCAAATGCTTTATTATCCAGAGTTGCGTTATACAGGGGCGACTGGGCAAATGCAGAAGCAAAAGCAACTGCGGTAATTACTGTAGCAGGTCAATCATTATTAACTAATTATGCATCCTTATATGGTAATATAGGTCCCAAACAAGAGGTTATTTGGACACTCCCGTATGACCCAACAAATCAAAACGCAGTTGCCTTCTTTTATTTCACAACCAGGTATGGTGGTAGGAATGAAATATCTGCAAGCATTGGTCTGGATAGTGCCCACGAAATGGGCGATTTACGAAAAAGTGTTAATTATACTACAACTGCAAATGCTGCTATAGCACCACCTGCTAAAACCCTTAAATATACACGTGTTTCTACTGGTGATGATTTTATTCCTCAAATTAGATTAGCTGAAATTTATTTAATCAGGGCTGAAGCAAGAGCGCAGCAAGGTAACCTTATTGGTGCTGCCACTGATTTAAATGTTGTTAGAAATCGTGCCGGGTTAGCAAATACTTTAGCTGTTACTAAAGCAGATATTCTAACTGCAATTTTAAAAGAACGAAGAGTTGAATTAGCTCATGAAGGACATCGGTTTTTTGATTTAAGAAGATACAAACAATTAGGTATTATTGGAATTAATACTTCTGATCCTAATAGTGCTTTTAAATGCAGATTCCCAATTCCTTTACAAGAAATTTTTAATAGTGGTTCAATAATGGTTCAAAACCCAGGTTATTAATTTTATTTTAATTTTATAAATAGAGGCCGCCTCAGACTTTTGAGGCGGCCTCTATTTATTATGTAAGGTGGAGATAGAAAATTTTCATTTAAATCCAATTCAAACACTTCCTTTTACTTTTAAAACTTTCACTTTTAGTGCATTTCAATTATTATGATATTCGATAAAAAGTGTTTTTTCAGGTAGTAATTGAAATTAAATTTTATGCACTTGTTTAATGCCCAACTTCTTAATATCGAATGCATTTTGCAAATGAAATATCGGTTATGAAGCATCTTTCTACTTCAACACTTCAGCCAACTTATTTTGTAAGGCAACTCCCCTTAATTCAACACCAATAATAATTCCCTGTGGGTTTACCAATACATTAAATGGGATACCGGTTATTTTATACAGATCAACCACACTGCTTTGCCATTGTTTTAAATCGCTTACATGTGTCCAGGTTAAATGATCCTGATGGATGGCTTTTAACCAGGCTGCTTTATCATTGTCTAATGATACGCCTAAAACGGTAAAATTCTTATCTTTAAATTGGTTGTATGCGGCTACCACATTGGGGTTTTCCTGGCGACAGGGGCTACACCAGCTGGCCCAAAAATCTACCAACACATATTTACCCTTCAGGCTGCTTAATGATACCATTTTGCCGGATGTATCTGCCAAAGTAAAATCGGGTGCCGGTTTGTTCATTAAGGCAATTTTAGGGTCTGTGGCCATTTGTCCATTAATAATTTCCTGCAGGCGCATTAATCCTCCGGCATTGTCTTTAAACTTTGCTACTGAGGCATCGGTGAGTTGTTTAATAGCATCAGGTTGCATGGTTTTAAATGCTTTGCCAATTACGTAGTAGGTTAGAGCCGGACTTGTTGACTCTTTGATGGTTTGCTCTAAAAACCCATTAAAATTTTTTAATAAGGTTTCTTTACGCAGATTTACGGAAGCTGATAAAGCACTATCTGCATGTGGCGTATTTTGTAATGAGTCTGCCTGCAAATAAGCATCGGCTAATGGGTCAAATTTGGTACTATATTGTTCTAAAAACTGATGGAGTGCAGTGGATGCCGCAGAGCCATTCGTAGTATATGTTTTGTAATGATGCGCATCCATCACTACTTTAATATCTTTACTATCATTAATAAACAACACCTGTGGTCCATTTTCTATGGCCAATAAATAAAGCCCTTCAGTAGTGGCGGTTCCCCTTAATTCAAAATTACCATTTGATGCCAATGTTGTTGAATCAACCACTACCGGTTGCTGTGCCCCAAAAGGTAAAGCTTCTAATAATATTTTATTGGATGGAGAATTTTCAATTTTCCCACTTACAATAAAAGCACCATATTTTTTTTGCTGACAAGCAAATAGGGTAGAAACCAGCACGATGCCCAATACAAATTGTTTCATAAATTATGATTTGTTTTAAATAAACACTTTGATATAACTTCTTCCTTAAAAATGCTGTTTTATTCACAGCATTATTTTTCATTTAAAAATTTTTCTAATAATGTGGTGGTTGTTTTAGGGTCAGCTTTTCCTTTACTTAATTTTTTTACTTCGCCTACAAATAAACCGATTAACCCTTTTTTCCCTTTTTTGTATTCGGTTACTTTTTCGGGCATGGATTTAATTACATGTTGTACCCAATCTGCCACTGCATTTTGATCAGACACCTGGATTAAATTCATGCTTTCAGCAGTAGCGGCAGGATGGGCATTTGTATTTATTAACACAGGTAATAATTTGTTGGCAGCAGTTGAAAAGTTGATTTTCCCTTCATCTACTAATTGTATTATACCCGCTAATGTTATTGGTAGCAGGGGTTGTTGGTTAAAATCCTGGCCTTGTTCATTCAGGTATTGTTTTAATGGGCCTAACAACCAGTTGGCAATTGCTTTAAAATTGCGGTTATAGCTTGCTGTAGCTTCAAAATAGGCTGCAGTATATTTGTCTTCACATAACTGATGTGCATCATAATCACTTAATCCATATTCTTGTTGCAGTTTTTCTTTCAAAGCATTGGGTAGCGCCGGCATTGTTTTTCTGATGGCTTCAATGGAAGACGGATTGATGAAAAATGGTACCAGGTCCGGATCAGGAAAATAACGGTAATCGTTGGCTTCTTCTTTTTCACGAATGGCAAATGTGGTATCGTTGGCCGCATCAAAACTTCTGGTTTGCTGCACAATGGTTTCTCCTTTTTCAACCAGTCTAATCATGCGTTCCACTTCAAATTCAATGGCTTTTTTTACATTGCGGATAGAATTTAAATTTTTTACTTCTACTTTGGTGCCCAGTTCTGTTGTGCCTTTTAAGCGAATAGAAATATTGGCATCGCACCGCAAACTGCCCTCTTCCATATTCCCATCACAAATATCTATCCAGCGTACTAATTTTCTGATTTCGGTTAAATACTGGAATGCTTCTTCGGCAGATTGAATACAAGGTTCAGTAACTATTTCAATGAGTGGGGTTCCGGCACGATTATAATCTATGCATGTAAATCCGTCTACTGCATCATGAATACTTTTACCGGCATCTTCTTCAATATGAATTCTGTTTAAATGAATTTTTTTTTCAGTACCTGCAATGAAAACTGATACGTATCCCCCAATGCAAATGGGAGTGGTATGTTGTGATATTTGATAACCTTTGGGTAAATCGGGATAAAAATAATTTTTTCGGGCAAAGCAATTCAGCGTTTCAATAGTGCAATGGCAGGCTAACCCCATTTTAATAGCATATTCAATTGCTTTTTTATTGATTTTGGGTAACGTACCCGGATGTGCCAGTGTAATAGGATTGATTTGCGTATTGGGTTGGCCGCCAAAACGGTTAGCATCACCGGAAAATAATTTACTGTTGGTTTGTAATTGTGCGTGTACTTCAAGGCCAATTACGGTTTCATATTTAGAATAATCCATTCGTAGCATTCAATAGTCACGTGATAATTTACTTTGTAAAGGTATCATTTTATCACATTGGGCAAAATGGCCTGTTTTAAAATGAAAAAACCACACTAATTGTTATAGTAGTGTGGCAGGCTTGGAATTTCATTGGAGGATGTTTATAAAGTAGCTTTTTTAATGGTTTTTGGAAATACCACATTGGTATTGTGTTTTTTGCCATCACGTAAATAGGATAAACTTACCGAATCACCTTCTTTCTTGTTATTCAATACTTGTTTAATGTCCCCGATGCTTTTCACAGCATTTTCATCAATATTAGTTACAATGTCTCCTTTTTGCAATCCGGCTTTTTCGGCAGGTGAGCCGGGATTTACATTGTTGATTTTCACACCGGAATTATCGCTTAGTTCCTCTATTTGCACACCCAGCATGGGCTTTTTGTTCATGCTTCTGAAATTGTAACCGGGCATATCAGGCATGGGAGGCATTTTGAAATTGAAGGTGCCTTCACCCCATTGGTTATCATTGGCAGCCATTTCATTTTTTTGTAATACTGCTTTTGTTGTTTTAGAGGTACCATTTCTTAAAAAAGCGATTGATACGGTATCGCCGGGTTGGTACTTGCCAATTGCTTTGTACAAATCTTCACTGTTTTGAATAGGGGTTTCGTTTACTTTTTGAATAATATCGCCTGCTTTTAAACCGGCTTTTTCAGCTGATGTACCTGCATTTACTTCTTTAATAGCAGCACCTGCTTCGTTTGCTGCTTTTTCGGTCAGTACGCCTAATTGCGCTTTATTCAAAAATGGTGATTGAGCAGGCGGTACCATTCTTCTAAAATACTGAATACCACCTCTTGGTGCATCAGCACCGAACATTTTTTGTAATTGTTGTTGTAAATCAGACAAATTAAAAGTATTGACACCTGAATCTGATTGCCTAATTTCAACCGAACCATCTTTCCATTGCTCAACAGGTTTACCATTTACAGTAATATTTTTTCCATCAATTACAATGGTGGTTTTTTGTTCTGCATTGCCTTTGCGATGGATAATAATGTCCTGGTTTTGTTGGGTTTGTGCAATGCTTCCGGCTGTAATAGCCAATGCCAGTAACGGCAATATGATTTGTTTTTTGTACATATTATCTGTTTTTAAAAGTTGTACGAAAAATTTAGTAGTTCAAAAGTAAGCAGATTTATCAATTACGAAACCCTTCGGAAATGTTAAAATCATTCTTTCTGTGCACAAAAAAACCGGCCCAAAATGCTACCGGTTATTATGAAAATGATCTCGACTGATTTGATTATAATAGTGCCTGAATAGTTAAAAAGAGGTTATTAAGATTACTGGCATCCTGGCCACCGGCAGTAGCCAGCGTTTTTTGTCCGCCTCCACTACCTTTAATAACAGGTGCAATATGTTGTTTGATGATTTGATTGGCATCCCATTTTTGTTCATTCACCATATTATCTGACAGTAATACTACTACATGTGCTTTGCCCGAAATGTTGGCAGCCAGTACTACTACATAATACCCTGTTAGCTGGTTTTTTAATTGGAAGCAAATTTTTTTCAACATATCGGGTTGCATAACATCAACCTGTTGGCCAATAAATGCAATGTTATTAACGGTAGTGGCTTGCTGTAATAATGTTTCTTGTATTTGTTCTATCTGTTTTAATTCCAAAAAAGCTACTTGTTTTTTTAGTTGTACATTTTCTTCCAACTGTTGTTCAATAGCTTTTAATAAGTCTTTGGGTTGTTTCAACAATGTTTTTGCCTCTTGTAGCGTATGCAGTTGTTCTTGTATCCAATGTTCGGCAGCAATACCGCAAACAGCTTCAATCCGGCGCACACCGGCTGCTACTGCTGTTTCGTGTTGAATGGCGAAGAGGCCTAATTCACCGGTACTGCCTACATGAGTACCTCCGCATAATTCAACAGAGTAAGAAGGGTCAATCATTACCACACGTACTTCTTCGCCATATTTTTCCCCAAATAAAGCCATGGCACCCATTTTCAGTGCTTCCTCTTTTTTCATGGTTTGCACCACAACGGGTATATTTTCCCGTATTTTTTCATTCACTATCGCCAATATTTTTTCTAATTCTTCCTGAGTCAATTTAGCAAAATGTGAAAAATCAAATCGCAAATAGGCATCATTCACTAAACTGCCTTTTTGTGCTACATGGTTACCCAATACTTTTCTGAGTGCGGCATGTAGCAAATGGGTAGCCGTATGGTGGGCCATAATGGCTTTTCGGCGGGGGATGTTGATACTGGCAGTTACTGTTTCCTGTAACTGGGCAGGGAGTGTTTCTGTAAATTGGATAAATACATTGTTTTCTTTACGTGTATCGGTTACAGCAATGGTTTCATTACCAATGGTTAACCAGCCGGTATCGCCTGCCTGTCCACCACTTTCCGCATAAAAAGGTGTTGCATTGAGTACTACCTGATAAGCCTGTTTTCCCTTTGTGGTAACTTTTCTGTATTGCACAATTTTTGTTTTAATACTTAAAGTATCATACCCGATAAATTCAGTGAAAGCCCGGGGTTGCAGTATTACCCAATCATCTGCATCAATGGTGCCTGCAGCTCTTGAACGGCTTTTTTGTAATTGCATTTCGGCTTCAAAACCCTTATCATCTACCTGTAAATTATTTTCAGCGGCAATTAGTTTGGTTAAATCGATGGGGAATCCGAATGTATCAAACAATTCAAAAGCATTTTTACCATCAATGATTGGCTGCGTTTGTTGTGCCTGTTCTATCAGTTCTTCTATTTTTTTAAGCCCTTTATCTAAAGTGCGTAAGAAGGCTTCCTCTTCTTCCTTAATTACTTTAGCTACAAAATCAACTTGCTGTTGCAATTCAGGAAATACCTGATTAAATTGTTGCGCCAATGCCGGTATAAGCTGAAATAGTAAAGGTTGTTTGTATTGCAGGTAAGAAAAATAGTAACGCACTGCCCTGCGCAATATGCGGCGTACCACATAGCCGGCTCCGTTATTGGCCGGTAATTGCCCGTCGGCTATCGTAAATGCTATGGCACGAATATGATCGGCTAATACTCTAAAAGCGATATCCTGTTTACTTTGGGTATTATGGTATTGTTGCTTTGTAATTTGTTCGGTTAATGCAATGGTTGGCGTAAATAAATCAGTATCGTAATTGCTATTCTTATTCTGAATAACGCGAACCAAACGTTCCAGGCCCATTCCGGTATCTACATGTTTAGCCGGTAAGGATTCCAGTTTTCCGTTTTTTAAACGGTTATACTGAATAAACACATTATTCCAAATTTCAATTACCTGCGGGTGATTTTTGTTAACCAGCATTTTGCCGTCAATGGCTAACCGTTCAACATCCGTTCTACAGTCAATATGTATTTCGGTACAGGGCCCACAGGGGCCGGTATCACCCATTTCCCAAAAATTATCTTTTTTGTTACCCGCCAAAATTCTTTCTGGTGCAATCCATTTGCTCCATTCTGAACGTGCTTCTGCATCTTCGGGTAAACCTTCTGCTACATCGCCTTCAAATATGGTTACATACAATCGGTCTTTATCAATTTTGTATACGTTGGTTAATAATTCCCAGCTCCATGCAATGGCTTCGGGTTTAAAATAATTGCCAAAACTCCAGTTGCCCAGCATTTCAAACATGGTATGGTGATAAGTATCAACGCCTACTTCTTCCAAATCGTTGTGTTTGCCACTTACCCTAAGGCATTTTTGGGTATCGGCAACCCGAACAGCAGTGGGTTGCCGAACGCCTAAGAATATATCTTTGAATTGGTTCATTCCGGCATTGGTAAATAATAAACTGGGGTCGTTTTTTAATACAATAGGAGCCGATGGCACTATTTTATGCTCTTTTGATGCAAAAAAATCTAAAAATTGTTGCCTTATTTCTGCCGATGTTAACATACCTGTTTTAAAATTTTACTAAACGTTTAGCAATCATTACAATTACCTTTGCCAATTATTTGGCAGCGCTCAAAGTTAAGTATAAACCGTATGCTCAAACATGCTGCATGCTGCTAAATTTTCTTCAACGCAAATGAATAGGTATTTTTATTTATACATTCAACTAAATTAGCATTGAAAGGGCATTGAATGATTATATGATGTTTAGTGAATGGAATATTTCATGAAGGCTATTGGCGTAAAAAATAAAATATTGAATACATTTAGCATCGGGAAGTGTGTATCGGTGTAACAAAAATCCAATGTTCTGATGCCATGTGTTACTATCATGGAAGACTGCGCAGGTAAGCTTTTTTACCATAGCGGTATTTAAAAACAAGTTATTTATGCGAAAAATAAAATATTATTATAATACACATACTCTTCGGTTCGAGAAATTAGAAGTGCCTTTGCGGGTCAGGATATTGCAGGTAATAGGGTTTATTGCTGCCACATTGGTTACGGGCATATTGTTGGTACTGCTGGTATTTCAATTTGTAGATAGTCCGAAAGAAAAATTACTGCGTCAGCAAAATAGGGATTTGGCAGAAAATTATACCCTCATTCAGGAAAGGGTAAAACAGTTAGAAGTGCAAATGCAGGAACTGGAAGACCGTGATAATAATGTTTACCGAACCATATTTGAATCAACCCCCATTCCGGATAGTGCCCGTACCAGGATTATTGAAACAAAAAATGAAATTAAATTATTAGAGGGGCAAACTGAAACCGAGTTGGTGAATAATATTAAAAATCAGTTGAATAACTTAACGCTTCGGGTAGTTTATCAGGGTAAAAGTTATGGTGATATTGATAGCATGATTAAAAATAAGGAAAAGCTATTATTAGCCATTCCTGCTATTCAACCGGTAAGTAATAAAAACTTAAACAGAATTGCCAGTGGTTTTGGTTATAGAATTGACCCGGTATACAAAGTAACCAAATTTCATGCAGGATTAGACTTTGCCGCACCTTTAGGTACACCCATTTATGCAACGGCAGACGGTGTGGTACAAACCGCCGGATTTAATACCGGAGGTTATGGTAATGAGGTTGTAATTAATCATGGATATGGGTATCAAACATTATACGGACATATGTATAAGGTAAAAGCCAGAGAGGGTGAACTTGTAAAACGGGGCGAAGTAATTGGTTATGTGGGTAGTACGGGTAAAAGTACCGGCCCGCATTGCCACTATGAAGTGCATAAAAATGGCAAGCCGGTTGATCCTATTTACTATTTTTATAATGATTTAACGCCGGCGCAATTTGATAGAATCTTGAAATTGGCAGCAACTGCCAACCAGAGTTTAGACTAAAAGCAACAATTTAGCTATACCAATTGTTTAGCATTAAAACCAATCTGTTGGAAGAAGATATACGGGCATTTTTTATTAAAATCATCAATACCATTGCGGCCATTCTGCTTTGGCTCTTCATTAATATTGCCTTAGGATTAAAACTAAAATTTGCCGAAGTGCAGCAACATTTTACCATTGGTAATACGCTCTTTTATATATGGGTAATATTAAGCGGGGCATTTGTTTTCTATTACGTTGTAAAAATTTGGAGAAAACACAGTCAATAGCAGGAATAATATCAGGAGCTGTGGTCAGAAATAATTAACCATTTGCCGTTTATTTTTTTTAATAAGAGGGTATAATATCCTTCAGCATTACCTATAGTTCTTTCTAAATGCCATTTACCGGTTACATAGTAAAATTTTTTTCCTAAAGATTGCATAGTCAAAATAGTGGAAGTAAAATGCCCCATTGCTGCTTTCGAAGTATAATGGACTTTATAATTTGCCAAAGTTTTTATGTAGCCATACACAGGTCCGTTTTTACCAATAAATTGAAGGCTGTCATTTTTCCAATATCCTTCCATAAAAGCATCTAAATTGCTCTTGTTCCAGGCAATTACCTGTTGCTGTAATAAGTGTTTGATGGCCAATTCATCATTCATCACTTGTGCCGATAACCAAAAAGGACAAAAAACCAGCAGAAAAAGTATTGATTTCATGTGTTTTTATTTTAAAAATAAGAAGACTAAACTAAACATTGCAGTTCAAAAATTAATAGTGCAATAAACTTTTCAAGAAAAAAATAGTCTAACCCACTTTATTTCTCTTTTTTATTTAATTTCCCTACATGCAAAATGATGATACTTTATTATTATATGAATTTCGGGAATCGGCTACAAAAGAGCGGGCCTTTACAGCTATTGTAAAGAAATACCAGGAAAAACTTTATTGGCATATCAGAAGAATGGTTATAAATCATGAAGATGCCAACGATGTGTTACAAAATGTATTTATTAAAGCCTGGAAAGGATTAGAAAATTTCAGGGAAGATAGCCAACTATACACCTGGTTATACCGAATTGCTACCAATGAATGCCTTACTTTTTTAGAACAGCAAAAGAAAAAAGGCACTTTGAGTTTTAATGAAATAGAAAGCGGATTGAGCAATAAAATAAAAGCTGACGAAAATTTTAATGCTAATCAGTTAGTATGGAAGCTACAATTAGCCATACAACAATTACCGGAAAAGCAACGATTGGTATTTAACCTGCGCTATTTTGATGAAATGCCCTACGAAGAAATGAGTAAAATATTAGCTACCAGTGAAGGTGCTTTAAAAGCCAGCTACCACCATGCGGCTAAAAAAATTGAAGCGGTAATTAAAAACTTGTAAACCGTTAAACGAATACGCCAAAAATTAGTCTTTATACCATGATGTTAAGAAGTGAAATGATAATGCAGGAGTTGAAAGAACATTCTCCGGGGTTGGCTCAAATACAACCCACGCAGGTATATACTGTTCCAAACTATTATTTTGAGCAGTTTCCGGCTAATTTATTACTTAAAATTCAGGAAAAGAAGTTGGTTGCTCAATTTCCTGTTCCTAATAATCCTTTTTCGGCGCCGGATGGTTACTTTCATTCATTCCCGCAACAAATATTAGCGCAGATACGCTTGCAAGAGAATGGTATGCAACAAAGTGTTGAAGATGAAATAGCAGCAATAGCCCCATTACTCAACCAAATTTCAAAAAAGCCTGTGTATAGTTTGCCAACGGGCTATTTTGAAAACAGTCCATTTATTTCTAAGGAAAAAGATGCGATAAAAGAAAAAACAAAAGTAATAAGCTTCAGTAAAACCCGTAAATGGATTACTTATGCAGCTGCGGCTATAATGGCCGGAGTTTTGGTTACCGGCGCATTATGGAACAATTCTTCACTTACCTCATCAGGCAGTGCTTTCAGTTTGAATAAAGAAATTATTAATGTTAGTGATGATGCTATTCAGAATTACCTCAATAATGATGTTACTGCTTCATCTTATGTAAATGATACTGCCGGTATTGATACAGAAGGTACTTTATTTGATATACAGCAAAGTTTGCAAAACATCAGCGATGAAGAGTTGAAAGGTTACTTAAAATCGACCGATGAAAATATAAATGTACCGGTAGCAGCCGAAACCAAACAAAAATTGGGCAGTTAGCTGCTGCTTTTTTAAAGGAATGAATATTGCAATAAAAAATTTCAGATGAAAAAGAATGTTACTTTGATATTATTTACATTATTGATAGGTTTAAAGTTATTTGCACAGCCTGCTAATAATCGGTATGCCAATATTCAGGGATTGAAAATAGCTTACATTACCAGGCAATTAAATTTGAATAGTACAGAAGCACAGCAGTTTTGGCCGGTTTATTATACCTATTTGGATGCTTTAAAAGATGCCAGAAAAAATAATATCCACAACCCTGATGCATTGGCATTGGATGAAGCTAACCTGATCATTAAAAAAAGCTATTACAATCAGTTTAAACAAATTTTGGGTACTGATGAAAGGGCCAATAAGGTTTTTGTTTGTGAAAGAAATTTTAGATTGGTGTTAAAAAATGAATTAGAGAAACGGCGACAGCAAAACAATCTTCCCCATTAACATTACTTGAAATTACAGTTACATTTGATAAATGGGTAAGCTAATGTCATGGTAAAATAAAAATGTCCACTTTTGTTCTTTACCTTCCTGCCACCATTGTTGCCTTAATAGCATAGCCTTTTTGCCATCATAATCATATTTAGCCATAAACCTGCTCTTCATTTGCTGTAATTGCGGTGCATCATCTGCACCAAAAAAAATAGTTTGTGTAGCCTTTTTAATGCGGCAAATTTGGTGGTATGGACTGTGTGCACCGGTAATTTCGTATTCAATTTCATAATCATTAAAAGCTAACCTGCCATTGCCATTTAACCATTGTACTTGCGGATGTTGATGCAAAACTTCCATTTCTTCAACCATATAAGAAGGGAACCCTGTATCCATAGCATAAGTAAATTCTTCTTTCTGTACATAATACAATGCGTTGGGGAAACTGAGTTGATAAAAACCCAAATGATTTTTTTTGCTGATACCGCCAGCGTGGTCTTTGTGTAAATGGCTCATCCATACTTTGGTAACCTGTTCGGGTTGTATATTTTTGGCCTGTAAATTTTGTATGAGCTGTAAATTATTTTGAACCGGAAATCCCAAACCGGTATCTAATAAAATAACATCTTTTTCCGTAATAATAACAAAGGGTTGCACTTCTACCAATAAGCTGCCTATAGGCCTGTTTTGTAACTGGTCGGCTTCCAGATTAAATGGAACAAAAATTTTAGATTTATCGATAGTAAAATTTCCTTCAGATAATGGTATTATTTGCATCAAATTTTCATTTAATCAATCAAAAACAGAATGCCAAAGCATTTTGCAATAAGTATTTATACTGCAAATATCCCTTAAATAATGCATTAACGTAAAACCATTTGCCTGTCAGCATCTAACCGTAGCATAATAAAAATTAAAATGGTAAATGTAAGCAGTGACGAGCCGCCATAGCTAATTAGTGGAAGTGGAATGCCAATGATGGGAAACAGCCCAATGGTCATACAAACATTTACTACTATATGAAAAAAAAGTATACTGGCTACACTGTAGGCATATACTCTGCTAAAGGTACTTCTTTGCCTTTCTGCAATAGCAATTATACGAAAAAGAAGGAATAAATAAATGAGTAAAAATATTAAACTGCCTACTAAACCAAATGCTTCACCTAATGATGTAAAAATAAAATCAGTATGTTGTTCCGGTACATATTTACCCCGGGTTTGTGTACCTTTCAAAAAGCCCTTTCCCCAAACACCACCTGAGCCTATGGCAATTTTGCTTTGGCGTACATTATAATCATCGGGTTTTCTCGGAGGTTTATAATTGGCTTTGCTGCTATTGGTATGGTGTTGGTTTTTACTGCAATCATAATCTTTTCCCACCATGCTGTAAATGCGGGTACTTTGGTAACACTGAAAAACATTATTAAAAATATATGGCACTGCAAATCGCTGAATGCCTACACTTAATGCCCATAATAAAATAATAATGGTGAGTAACCGTTTATTGCGTTTTAATTGTTTTCGTACCAAATAAATGGTGAGGGCTGCAATAATGGTTAATACCAGGGCCAGGGTATTGGGCTCAACAATTAAAGTGGCTATGACCAATGCGCCAAACGAAAAACCAAAAATGAGCAGGCCTGGTGGTAAACCTTCCCGATACATCACAATAAAAAATGAGAGGTAAACCAAAGCCAAACCGGTTTCATTTTGTAACACCGATAGCAATGCCGGTGCCAATGCCAATGCACCACCAATTAATTGCGATTTTAATTTAGAGAAGTCTGTTTCTTGTCTGGATAAATATTTAGCCAATGCCAGCGCAGTAAAAATTTTACATAACTCCGCGGATTGCAGATTAAAGCCACCTCCAACAGATATCCAGCTTTTTGATCCATTAATGCTTCTGCCAACTACAAAAGTGGCTAACATTAACACAATACCAAACGTATAAGAAAGATTTGCAAATGCAGTATAAATTTTACTATCTGTCAGTAATATAAAAATGGCAGCTACTAAGCAAACACCTGCAAAGAAGAGCTGTTTACTGTAATTGGTTTTGCCACTAATGAATGATGCCAGTATATCGGTATTGGGTTTGTATTCCACCATAAAAATGCAGAGTATACCAATAGCTACCAACATCAGGTAAACTGCAACAACTACCCAGTCTATACCCGGAGAGATGGTTTGTGTAATAGAATAATTTCTAGGCATTGAATTGGAAGGTTTTCTTTTTTTTATGATCTGTCATTAATATGGCCATTGTTATTGGTTGTTTCTGTTTTTGATCCGGAGGCTTGGGCAGAGAGGGTAGGTAAAGCTGCTCGCCAGCATCGGATAATATTGCTGCAGTTGTTTCGGTTGTGGTTGAATCTAATAACTGTTCTTGTAAATTTTGCCGGTTTTGTTCTTCTTCTCTCCTTAGTTTAATTGAATCTAAACGATTCATTTCTTCCTTCATGCGGGCAGGAATTAAATTCAGTTTGGCAATTTCTTCTACTTTTAATTTTCTATCGGGTTCAGGGACAGAATCTTTTA
Source organism: Bacteroidota bacterium (assembly GCA_021824365.1). Lineage (GTDB taxonomy): Bacteria > Bacteroidota > Bacteroidia > Chitinophagales > Chitinophagaceae > Hydrotalea. The sequence goes on from JAKAKY010000014.1 coordinate 24,532, forward strand.
AATATTGCTCAATCATTAAACTGGCTATAGGGGCAGCAGATTGAGCGCCGAACCCTGCATTTTCGCATAAAACGGCAATGGCAATTTTGGGATGGCTTCGAGGAGCAAAGGCACCGAAGAACGCATGGTCTTTTTGCGCCACGCCGTGATAAAAGTTTTGTACGGTGCCTGTTTTACCGCATACAACCACTCCAGGTACTTGTGCTGCAGCACCGGTACCATATTCCATTACACCCTGCATGCCGTTTTGAACGGCTTCGTAAACGGTATCGGGTATGTTACTATCAGTTAAGTGTTTTTCTTTAAAGCGATCTAACAAATCATCAAATTCATTTCCTTCAATAGAGTCAACCATATGTGGGGTGTAATACCAGCCTTTGTTGGCAATGGTGGCCATTACATTAGCTAATTGTAATACGGTAGTGCTTACTTCACCCTGCCCGATAGCATTAGAAATAACATTGCACGAATTCCAGTTTTTGCCAAAAATTTTTCTGTAATAAGATGAGATGGGTATGTTACCGGGTTGCTCGCCGGGTAAATCAATGCTTAGCCTGTGGCCTAATCCGAAAGTATATGCATAGCTGTTAAATACTTTTAATGCACTATCAGCACCTCCATAGCGTTGTTGGTCTAAAATACGTTTGTAAACAGTAGCAAAATAGGTATTATCGCTATGCGCAATGGCTGATGTTAAGTTAAAGGTGCCCTTGTCTAAGCATTTAGGCCGCCCGTTACCACAACCCCAAAAAGCGCCATTACAAACAATAGAGAAACGTTCATCAATTACGCCTTCTGATAAACCAACAATGCCCACCACGGTTTTGAAGGTTGAACCGGGTGAGTAAGTGGTATAAATGGCCCGGTTTAATAGAGGTAAGCGGGGGTCTTTATATAATTTATTGAAATGCCTGCTACGTTCACTGCCGGTTAAGTAATTGGGGTCGTAGGTGGGTGCACTCACCATACATAAAATGCCACCGGTATTCGGATCGATCGCAACAATACTGCCTACTTTGTTGGTCATTAATTTTTCGCCTAATGCCTGCAATCGGGCATCTAAACTCAGGTATAGGTTTTTTCCGGCAACTGCTGCAGTATCAAAGATCCCGTTTTCGTAGGAACCCTGAATTCGGCTACGGTTGTCTTTAATATAACGTTTAATACCTCTTTGTCCCATTAATACTTTTTCATAGGTACGTTCAAGGCCGGTCATACCGGTATAGTCGCCCATTTCGTAGCCTTCCTCTTTGTGTTTAGACAGAAAAGCCGGATTTACTTCGGCTGTGTATCCTAAAAAATTGGCGCCAATATGGAATGGGTAGGTGCGTACGGAGCGTTCACTCAATTCAAACCCCGGAAATTTATACATGTTTTCATTGAGGCGGGCATATAATTCCTGCGATAGTAAAGGTTCAAAAACACTGGGCCTTACCGATGTGTTTTTGAAAATAATATCCCGCATTCTTCTTTTGTATTCGGCCGTATCAATTCCCAATAAATTGCAAAGTGCTAAAGTGTCAATACCACGGGTTTCAGCAGGTGTAACCACCAAATCAAACATAATACTGTTTTCTAACAGGCTTCTTTGCTTTCTATCGAATATAATTCCTCTATCCGGATAAATTACTTTCCGGTAAATAGCATTGTTCGCGGCCTGTAGTTTATACTTTTTTGAAAAAACCTGCAGGTTGGTTAACTGTGCGGCTATAACAATGAAAACAATTGCAAACACAATTTGTATAACCCTGCTTCTGCTTTGGTTAAATACCGGCATTGATTGTTATAATTTATCCATCAAAAAATTGAATGTACAAAGATGCGCAAAAGCAACAGACAACTGCATAAACTTTTCCTAAAACAAGTGAATTTAAAATGATGAATGGAATTCTGTGAACCTGCTGCGCTTATGCCGCATTTGTTCTGTATTTTGCTTTCCTGAAAAAAAGCATTTCGGTAATAAAAATAAGCAATAAACTGATGGCAGTAGTGCCTAATACTTTGCCCAAAAAATATAAGAAATTTCCAAATTGTAACCATTCTATCAATACCAGATACACATGATGTATCAGCGTTAATATTAGCACATAAAGGCTGTAAGGTGCCCAGCCCATACTTTTAATAGAAGGTTCTAAATAGCTTTGTTCTGTAGTTTCCTGTGGTATTAAAACGTTGAGTAGAAAGGGTCTTATATAAGCAATAAGGGTACAACAGGCGGCATGAAGTCCCGGTGTTCCCGTAAAATAATCTAAACTAAGCCCAAACAAAAATCCGGTAAAGAGCAATACTAAGCGATTGATGGAAAAAGGTAGCCAAAGAATAAACAAAAAATAAACGTAGGGTACAATAAACTGATGGATAGGGGGAATGCGGTTCAGCACAAATACCTGCACCAAAATAAACAATACAAAGCGGATAATATTTCGGATGAGGTTACTCATTTTTCAGCTTGTTGTTTTCTAAATTAGTTTGCTCGTTAAAATATTTGTTGGCAATTACATATACATATTGTAACGTATAAAAATTAGTGGCGGGTTTTACTTTTAGTGTATAAAAGTTAGAGGCTGCTTCATTTTCTGATCTACTTACGGTACCAATCATTAAACCCGGCGGAAAGTTGGCAGAATAACTGCTGGTAACAACGGTATCGCCTTTGTTTACTAAAGAACCTTTTGAAATATTGCGTAAGGTTAGCTCATTAGGATTATCACCATCCCATTCAATGCTACCGAAACTATTGTCTTTTTTAAGCATGGCACTTACTTTACTATTGCGGTGCAACAAACTCATTACCCTGCTATAATTGGGGCTAACATCAATTACAACACCCACAATACCTTGTGTACCCATTACAGCCATTCCTTTTTTAACACCCTCATTCGCACCGCGTTGTAAAGTGAGATAATTGGTTTGTGCACTCACCGAATTGCCCACTACACGTGCCGGCATGAAAATGTATTTTCTTGTTTTTTGTAGGGAATCAATACGAAGCGTATCGGTAAAAACAAATTTGGCGGTATCGGGTGTTTGAAAATCGGCTTTTAAGTGATTTCTGAGTGCGGCATTTTCTTCAACTAATTGCTGGTTAATTTTTCGAAGGGAAAAATAACTATTGATGTCATTAAACTGAGTATAAATTTTTCCTGTTATATCTCCGGTAACTGCGCCGAAGAAGGCTTCATGTGTTTTACTGTATTTGGATAGAAAAACCATACTGATTATCTGCAATACAATAAAGCCGATAAACACAAAAAAGCGTTGTATAAATAGAAAAATATTTTTCATTAGA
>JAKAKY010000177.1 GCA_021824365.1 Bacteroidota bacterium
TGGCGAAGAAAGTGAACAACAAATTAAAATGCGTGCCAACAGAATTCAGGCAAAGCATCCTTCCTTTTATTTATTAACAGAAACTACTACACAATCCATCTTCAACGAAATAAAAAAATTACAACCTCAATTAGTAATTGTTGACTCTATTCAAACATTACAATCTAATTTAATTGATTCCGGAGCCGGCAGCATTTCGCAAATACGCGAATGTGCAGCCGAATTTCAACGCTTTGCCAAAGAAACCAATACCCCCGTTTTTTTAATTGGCCATATTACCAAAGATGGCACCATTGCCGGGCCTAAAATTTTAGAACACATGGTGGATACCGTGTTACAATTTGAAGGCGACAGACACTATACCTACCGCATTTTACGTACCCTTAAAAACAGATTTGGCAGTACCGCCGAATTAGGTATTTATGAAATGACCGGCGAAGGCATGAAAGAAGTAACCAACCCTTCTGAAATTTTATTAACCCAACGCGAAAATGAATTAAGCGGCAGCGCCATTGCTGCTACTGTGGAAGGTATTAGGCCTTTATTAATTGAAGTGCAGGCACTCGTTACACAAAGTGTGTACGGTACCCCGCAAAGAACCGTTAGCGGATTTGATTTAAGAAGATTGCAACTGCTGTTAGCCGTATTAGAAAAACGAGGTGGCTTTTTATTGGGTACTAAAGATGTGTTTATTAATATTGCCGGCGGTTTAAAAGTAGAAGATCCTTCTATTGATTTAGCCATAATGGCGGCATTACTTTCTTCTTATGAAGATATAGCCTTACCGCCGCATATTTGCTTTGCCGGCGAAGTGGGTTTAAATGGCGAAATAAGGGCCGTGAACAGAATTGAACAACGTATTGCCGAGGCTGAAAAATTAGGATTTGAAAAAATATTTGTATCCCGCTATAATAAAAAAGGGATTCAACCGGCAAAACACCGCATTGAAATTATTGCCCTGGGCGAAGTACAGGAACTGTACCAACGTTTGTTTTAAATAGAAAAAATAAAATTTACCAGGCACTGTTGAAAAAAAATAAATACATGATACATTGTATGTGTTTTGTTTTTATTTTTAAAGCATGATGGTATCCCTGAAAAATTATTGGCAACATTTTTCCCGGCTTTTCTTTCCACACCTTTGTGAAGGTTGTGGTACCGATATATTGCCTACTCATGCAATGCTTTGCACCCGGTGTTGTATGCAATTACCTGCTACCGGATTTTTTACCACAGCCGATAATCCGGTGGAACAGTCTTTTTATGGCAGGGTACCCATTGCTGCCGGTGCTGCCGCCTTTTATTTTACCAAGCACTCGCTGTTACAGCACTTATTGTTTCAATTAAAATACAATGGCCACCAAAAAATGGGCATTTGGCTGGGGCAGCAGGTAGGCCATCAAATAGCTGCCGGTAATCGTTTTAAGCCTATCGATATAATTGTTCCTTTACCCCTACATCCCAAAAAAGAACAATTAAGGGGCTACAACCAGGCTGCCTGTATTGCGCAGGGCATTAGTACTGTTATAAATAAACCATTAGTATGCCATGCACTTTCCAGAGCCCGGTATACCCAAACACAAACCCAAAAAAACAGAGCAGCGCGATGGGAAAATATGGAAGATGCATTTACCGTATTATTTCCGCAACTATTACAACACCAACATGTTTTATTGGTAGATGATGTAATTACCACCGGCGCTACATTAGAGGCCTGCACCACTGCATTATTAGCGGTTCCGGTTGCCTCTGTTCACATTGCTACGGTGGCTTATACAATTTAATGGCCTTTATTCAAAAATTAAACTTTATTCCCCATCATTTGTTACTACCTTCAAATATTCAAACCGCATATTACCATCACACCAAAAAATAAAGCACATGAAGTATTTCTTAACCATTGTAACCATCGTTGCATTAACCTCATTTACTACCATGAAAAGCAGCAACACCATTTATCAATTTAAAGTGCCTTCCATTAATGCAGGTACCATTGAGTTTGCCAAATATGAAGGTAAAAAAATTTTAGTGGTAAACACCGCCTCTAAATGTGGATTTACCCCACAATATGAGGCATTGGAAAAATTGTACGAAAAATACAAGGATAAATTAGTGATTGTAGGCTTCCCCTGTAATCAGTTTGGCGGCCAGGAACCCGGCAGCAGTACTGAAATTGTTCAATTCTGCAAAAAAAATTACGGCGTTACTTTTCCATTAGCTGAAAAAATTGATGTAAAAGGCCCCAATATTTCGCCTGTGTACAAATGGTTGTGCAATAAATCTGAAAACGGCGTATTGGATGCCACCATTACCTGGAACTTCAATAAGTTTTTAATTGATGAACATGGTAAACTATTGGCTTATTTCCCCAGCACCGTTACACCCGATAGCCCCGAAATTTTAAAGTATCTGAATTAAGTTAGTGCATAAAGATTTTTTGAGAAGGAAGATGTTTATATCACATCTTCCTTTTATTTTGTACCCATCATGGAATTGAAAGAAGTAATTGGACAAGCCGCATTGAAACAGCAATTAGTAGCCATGGTGCAGCAAAACCGCCTGGGACATGCTTTATTGTTGATAGGGAAAGAAGGCAGTGGCGCATTACCGCTGGCTATTGCTTTTGCCCAATGGATGGTTTGCCAACCAGGTAAACATGCCTCCGCTACTGCAGCTGCACTTTTTGGCGAAGCTGAACCCCCTGCTGAAAAAGCCGGTTTTATTAGCCCGGAAGCCATCAGCAACATGCCTGATTTTACCCGGGCCACCCAATTCATGCATCCCGATTTACATTTTTCTTATCCCGTTATCCCAAAAAAAAGTGGCGATAAACCCGTTAGTACCGGTTATTTTAAGGAATGGAAAGAATTTATACAGCAATACCCTTACGGCAATGTGTACGACTGGCTTCAATTTATTGGGGCGGAGAATAAACAGGGCAATATTACTGCAGAAGAGTGTAACGATATTATGCGCAAGCTAAACTTAAAAAGTTTTGAAAGCGCATATAAAATTTTGATACTATGGATGCCCGAATATTTGGGCAAAGAAGGCAATAAACTGCTAAAACTGATTGAGGAACCCCCTCCCAATACCCTGTTTATATTAGTAGCAGAACAAGAAGAAGGAGTTTTACCCACCTTAGTAAGCCGTTGCCAGGTAATACGAGTGCCCATGATAGAAAAGCAGGATATTGAAACCGCTTTAATAGAAAGAGCACATCTGCCAGCGCATACTGCTGCACAAATTGCCGGGGTTTGTGGGGGCAATTACCGGGAAGCACTGCAAATGATACAGGATACCTCCTCTGACTGGCAAAGCCTGTTGCGGGAATGGTTAAATGCTACCCTAAAGGCCGGACCGGCCGCACAACTGAAGTTTATTGATGAGATGGCAAAAGCAGGCAGGGAAAAACAAAAGCAATTTTTACGCTATTTCATTCATTTATTAGAACAAAGTCTGCATATTCGGCTATTAGGCATTGAATCGGCTAACTGCCTGCCCGCTGAAAGCGATTTTGCCCAGCGCCTCAATAAAATTGCCTCCGTTACCCAGCAACAGGCTATTGTAGAGGAGTTAGACAATGCTATTTATTATATTGAACGCAATGCCAATGCCAAAATGTTGTTCATGGCCCTCACCATAAAACTGCAATACATTATACAAAACAAAGTAACCCTACATGCTTAAACACTATTGGCAATAAATTCCCTATTTTTGAATTTGTAGAAAATGGAGTGAAGGGTTGTGCCCCAACATTTGTTACAGGATGTACAGGGCTGATGCGGAATATGTACCTGATGCAATTGATGTATCCATATATTTTTCAAAAGCATACACTATGTTATGGAAGGCCATAGCTCACTTCTGTTCTGAACGTTGAAGGGAGTGACACAACAGGCGCCGAACAAGGTACTACTGCCCGCAAAATGCCCCATCAAAACAACTTTCTACAACGGAATTTTCATTTAGTTGAACAATTAAATTGTTAGATACAATGGGATGTGGATCATGTGGCACCAAAAAACCGGGCGGATGCAAAAGCAATGGCGGATGCAGTACCGGCGGTTGTAACCGGTTGAATGTACACGACTGGCTGTGCAATTTACCCCTTACCGACCCCGAAAGCAATTGTAAAGTAGCAGAGGTGAGTTTTAAACAAGGCAGTAGAAAAGAATTTTTTAGAAATACCACCTTACAATATTTTGAAAAAGGTGATTATGTTACCTTAGAAGGTGTTTCGGGTTTTGATGTAGGGGAAGTGAGCCTTACCGGCGAATTGGTGCGCTTGCAAATGAAGAAAAAAGGGGTGGATGAATTTAACCCTGAAATGAAAAAAATATTACGCCGCAGTACCGACCGCGATTTGGAAAGCTTTTTCATTAGCAAAGACCGTGAACCCGGTGTGCAGGCACGCAGCCGTGAATTGGCCCGCCAGTTAAATTTGCAAATGAAGTTGAGTGAAGTGGAAATTCAGGCTGATGGTAAAAAAGCTACTTTTTATTATACCGCTGAAGACAGGGTTGACTTTAGAGAATTGATTAAATTATTTGCCGCTGAATTTAAGCTAAAGGTTGAAATGCGGCAGATTGGCATAAGGCAGGAAGCAGCCAAAGTAGGCGGCATTGGCAGTTGCGGCCGCGAACTGTGTTGCAGCACCTGGTTACAGGATTTTAAAAGTGTAAACACTACGGCAGCACGTTACCAAAACCTATCCATTAATCAAACCAAATTAAGCGGGCAATGCGGCCGTTTAAAATGTTGTTTGAATTATGAGTTAGATACCTATTTAGATGCCTTACAACATTTTCCCGACAATGCCGATATGTTGCAAACCACCAAAGGCAATGCTTTCTTAATTAAGAAAGATATTTTTAAAAATTTGATGTGGTACCTGATGGAGGGTGGCAGCAAGCACTATCCGTTAACCATTGAACGGGTGAAAGAAATTAAACGCATGAATGCCCAAAACATGCGTCCGGATGGCTTGGAGCCGGTTGATGTGGTGAGCGGTAAACCCAAATTAATTGAACCACAGTTTGTAGATGTGGTAGGACAAATTACTCTGAAGAGTTTAGAAAAAAACAACAAGCGCAATAAACCCGAGCAACGCCGCGATAGCCGCAACAATGAGCAGCACCCCCTGAATAACAACGATAACAGAAACCGAAACAATTCAAACCGGCCTGATAACCGTAACCGGCCACAACAGCAAAGCAGGCCCGTTAGTAAACCCAATGCACCCAGAGGAAGGGACAGTAAAGATCAGCCATCTGGCGAGCAGTAGATGAAAGTAAATAATAACATATATAAAAGAGGCAGCGCTTTGGCATTATACGTTAGTTAAAAACTTTAAGAGTTTTAAATTTAAATCGCCAATTATCCATCTCTCTGCTACACCAAGTACATCAATGTTTTTGGTATAGGAAGCCTTCGTGCAATTAAATAAAAAAAATAATTTTGTAAATCTAAATTAATATAACATGTGATTACTTTAATGTTGCACAACAATTTTGGTTGCTTGCCAGTTTTTACCGTCAAATATTCTTAACAAATAAATATCAGTGGGTAAATTGCTGACAGAAATATATACTTTTATCATTCCAATCGAAAATTTCTGTTTTTGTCTTAATACACCCATTTTGTCAATTATTTCAATCTCCCGTATTTCAGCTGATTTTTTTTCACTGATAATTGCATCACTTTCATTGATTGATTCTATATTAATATTTCCTGAACCTGGATTGGGATAAATAGTATAAGCAAAACTACAAGGTGGCATATTTGCACCCACATAAGATTCCTCTGAAACACCACATATGTTTATTGCTCTTACTCCAAAATAATAAAAATTACCACAACTCACATTGCCTTTCATTGGCAAATGATAATATGATGCTGCGGTTGTTCCTTTTAAAACACCATCCAAATACCATTGATAAGAAGTTGCCCCGGGAACATCATCCACATCAAGCATCACTCTGTTTGGTGGGGCGTTCCATGTCCAGCTAACGGGACCCGGCTTAGGTGTGCC